>CAWUWQ010000298.1:0-3050 GCA_963926065.1 uncultured Algoriphagus sp. | reverse complement strand
GCAATGAAAGAGGATCCTGCATATGCGAAGATCTCTAGGAGATTCTATGAGAATCCGGAGGAGTTTGCAGATGTGTTTGCGCGTGCATGGTACAAGTTGACACACCGTGATATGGGACCTATCGAACGTTATTTGGGTTCTGATGTACCAAAGGAAATTTTGATCTGGCAGGACCCTACTCCAACAGTGGATTATAAAGCGATTGATGCTAAAGATATCGCTACGCTTAAGTCAGATATCCTTGCCTCAGGTCTTTCTGTTTCCCAATTGGTAGCAACTGCATGGGCATCGGCTTCTACTTTCCGTGGATCTGATAAGCGTGGTGGAGCAAATGGTGGAAGAATTCGCCTTTCTCCTCAGAAATATTGGGATGCTAATAATCCAACTCAATTGGCAACAGTATTGGAAAAGCTTGAAGCTATTCAAGCATCTTTCAATGGAGCTCAGACGGATGGAAAGAAGGTTTCAATTGCAGATCTGATTATATTGGGTGGTTGTGCAGGTATTGAGCAGGCAGCAAAAAATGCTGGTCATCAACTGACTGTACCATTTACTCCTGGTAGGGCTGATGCTCTCCAAGATCAAACTGACGTAGAATCATTTGCAGCGCTCGAGCCTGCAGCTGATGGATTTAGAAACTATTTTAGATCAAAGCACAGTGCTTCAGCTGAAGAAATGCTGATAGATAAGGCTCAGTTGCTAACATTGACTGTTCCTGAAATGGCAGTATTACTTGGTGGACTTCGCGGAATCAATATCAATTCTGATAGCTCAAGTCATGGTGTATTTACCGATAAGCCTGGAGCTTTGACCAATGATTTCTTTGTGAATCTATTGGATATGCGAACTACTTGGAGCGCATCGAGTGATTCTCAGGACTTATTCAAAGGCCGTGATCGGATGACTGGTGCAGTTAAATGGACTGGAACTCGTGTTGATTTGATTTTTGGTTCTAACTCAGAGTTGAGAGCGATTGCTGAGGTTTATGCTTCTGGCGATTCGGAAGCCAAGTTTGTCAAAGACTTCGTTTCAGCTTGGGACAAAGTGATGAATTTAGGTCGTTTTGATTTGAAGTAATTCTTGATCTATAAAAATAAAAAGGTGATCTGGAAACGGATCACCTTTTTTGTTTTAGAAAGAATATGGGCAAAAATATTTTTTTTCAAGGGACCTGATAAGTAAATCCTAATCGATCCAATCCAACTTTAATTTCTGGAGCGCCCATAAATAATCTCCAACCCAACCCAGTTCTATGATTCTCGATCATGGTGACCATTGGCCCTTGATCGATAGCTAGGTATTTCTGTGGAAAGAAATCATACTGCGGACTCATCGCATCGAAAAATCCGTATTTACCAAAAATCTTATCCCCATAGTTTTCGTAGAGGTTCCGAATCACTTTCATGCTCTCCTCAGGGGTATAGACAATTGAGGAAACTGCTGCAGTGGGAGAGATTACTCCAGTGTCATTTCCGGGACGATGAGCATCGTAAAAATTGATCGAATAAGAAGCAGTCAACCCCCAAAGGTCTTCTCCATAACCCTTGAAATTCCCGGAGTTATTGATGCACCAAGCTCGATTGATGAGTGTTTGATTTCTATTTTCTTCCCAATAGTCCGCATAACGATCTTTAAGTCCTTTGGGATTGAGACTGAGGTAAGAATAATGCGCCCAAAAAAGAGGGCCTCCATATTCTTCAGCACCATTGTGTTTGAGTTGGAGTGGGAATCCAAAAGGAGCCACAGCCGAAGTTTTGATCCCTCCATTATTTCTAGCCCAACCTTGATGGTAAGCTTCTGGAGCAATGGGATGAGTAGGAGAGGAGGCTCCCAAAACATAGGTGATTAAGGTTTCATTATAGCCCTCTAATCCAAAATTCATGTCCCAGCCAAAATTCGGCGACCAATGCCAATAAAGTATTTCTTGACCATCTCGGGTATGGAAATCCCAATCCATCTCTCGCCAGAGTAAATCTATTCGATTGGCAACAGCCTTTTCGGCAACTGTTCCACTTTTATAATACTCTCGAACAGCTAATAGGCCTTGAATTAAAAAGGCAGATTCTACTAAGTCAGCACCATCATCTTTCTGGCTGAAGGGTTTTACTTTTCCAGTTTTACCATCGAGCCAATGTGGCCAGATCCCATGCCAGCGATCTGCATTTTCAAGAAATTCAACGATCTTTTCAAATCGGACTCGCGCTTGATCTCGACTGACCCATCCTCGTTCAATTCCTCCTAAAATCCCGATTACCCCCATTCCTGTGCCTCCGGTTGTGATGATGTGCTGATCATTATCTGGGTAGATTCCATCCAGATGAATTCGCTCTGGAGCCATTCCGGAATTAGATTCGGCTCCATCCCAGAAATATTGGAAAGTGTAATATTGAACCGAATCTAAAAGCTGTTCGTCCGAAAGTTTGACGATTAATGAAGCTTCAGGGAGTGGGTTTTCAGCGCATCCGATGCAAGAAAAACTTACATACAATAAACCAAGCGAGGCAAGGAAACTCAATGTTTTAAGTTTAGAGATCATGATTTGAATTTAGAGATATTTCTACATCTAATACAAAAATGAAGGCATCCAATTAGATGCCTTCATTTTTGTGACGTCGGTGTTTCAGGTTTTAGAATTCTCCTAAATCAACACTTTTAGCTACAGTTTGCTTTTTTATTTAAAGCAATTGTAACTCTATGATTCTGTTGCCTGCCAGTTTCAGTATCATTGGTGGCAATTGGTTTCTTATCTTCAAAGGCAACTAATAAATCTTTTTGAAGCCACTTTCAATGTGGTTTAAAAATCTCTTACTGATGCTGCCCTTGCCATAGATAAATCAAGGTTACAAGCTTTTTTTTCCAGTATTGTCGGTATTACCTTTCACTAAAATATTTATGGTCTCATACCTTAGTAAGGTTATGGCTAATTTCTAAAGATTTTTCTTGGATTGATTAGTATGAGAAGATTCGTCTATAGGAAAGATTAATCCTAAATTAAAAGAGTTTTTAAATCTCATTACTTACGTGTTCATTTTTCTCGTTTTTCAGATCCT
>CAWUWQ010000297.1:0-3331 GCA_963926065.1 uncultured Algoriphagus sp. | reverse complement strand
TATAGTGAGTAGCTTTGAAATTACTGGCAATCTCTTCAGCGTAGCGATTGGTGATTTTTTTTAAGACAGATTTGTATCCCTCAAACCTTGAGGCTTTTTTAGACTCAGCATTTACTGTGAGCAAAGAAGATTTCACTTCTCCCCAAAATTCACCCTCATCGTCTGGATCTACCACCCAAGGATTCTGTTTTACACGGAGTTTTTCCCTGTAAAGCGTCGTTTCTAATTCTTCTCTTAGAATTTCAGGATTATTTCCTGTCTGGGACAAGATTCGATCTTCAGCTAATTCGGCTACTTTTTTTACAAATTCTTTACGCTCCCTTGCCAGTTTGACTACCGGCCATTCATTCTTACTTGGTAGAATGGGTTCGTATCGATGTTTGATGTATTTCTCCTCCAACTGGGTTGTAGTTTAAACTTGAACTATCAAAGATAAGCAAATTGACCTTCCTTCTTTGATTCGCTTTGCGCTGCAACGCATGATTTATAATTTTGATTTAAGGAAAAACGCAACCACTGCACTGGTAATCAGACCCATTACTGCAGATCCAACAGTCGCTTGAAGCAAGTAATTTTCTAAATTGAAATAGGCCTCCGCATCAGCCTGAGACATTTCTCCAGATTCGACAGTATAATCGATGACATTTGGGAAATAATCAGGTGTGATCCACACCGAGGTGACATATTGGCTCAGTGGACTCAACAGTACAATAAAAAAAGTCAAAATGACACCGGCAATGAATCCTTGTTTATAACTCATCTGACTCTTGTAGAAATTTCGCTTTTTGTCTAATATCGCAAACACATAAACGCTAATCGCTACCATTGCAAAAATATTAGTGTATAGGGCATGATCGGCAATTTTTTCATCATGCCAGCCCAGTGACTTTTCAATAAGCATCCATATCAATGTAGAGAGCATAAATATAATTCCCCACTTTATCTCTATTTTGAGATTCTTCATAGCAAGTTGGATTTCAGGATAGTTCTGGGATATTCTCATACAAAATACAAATTTTTGAAAACGTTATGATCTGAAGCATGTTTATATTCTATGCAGGAATATTCTTGTCCATGAAGTAAACCCTAGTATTTTTACAGCACAAAATACCGAATGAAACCAGACCTCAAGCAAATACAAAAGCCCATCGCATCCGAAATGACTGAGTTTGAACTCAAGTTTAAGGATCTGATGAAAAGCAAGGTCAAGCTGCTCGATCACATCATGAATTACATCGTGAAGCGAAAGGGAAAGCAGATGCGGCCGATGTTTGTATTTTTATCTGCAGGAGTTTGTGGCGGCATCAATGAATCCACTCACCGTGGCGCTGCATTGATAGAATTGTTGCATACTGCCACTTTGGTTCACGATGATGTCGTCGATGATGCAAATTATAGAAGAGGTTTTTTCTCAGTAAATGCCCTTTGGAAAAATAAGATTGCCGTTTTGGTTGGCGATTTCTTACTCTCTCGAGGCCTGCTCCTCAGTGTGGACAATAATGATTTTCATTTGTTGAAAATCGTCTCCTATGCTGTAAAGGAAATGTCAGAAGGTGAACTCCTTCAGATGGCCAAAGCTCGAAAGCTAGACATCAATGAGGAAGTTTATTATCAGATTATTCGTCAAAAAACGGCTAGCCTAATGGCTTCTTGTTGCGCTGTAGGTGCTTCCAGTACTGCTAGTACAGAAGAAACAATTCTAAGAATGCGGGAATTTGGAGAGAAAGTAGGAATGGCATTCCAAATCAAAGATGACCTTTTTGACTATGGTGATGATGAAATCGGAAAGCCGGTAGGGATTGACATCAAAGAAAAAAAAATGACGTTGCCGCTGATCTATGCACTATCTAAGGCAGACTGGTTTGAGAAAAGACATATTATCAGCCTAATTCGAAATAAAAGCGACAATAAAAAAGCGGTCAAAGAGGTAATTGATTTCGTCAAGAAAAGTGGCGGCTTAAATTATGCCAAGGAAGCCATGCATCGATACTACGAAGAGGCTATGGTTATTCTGAATCAGTTTCCGGAATCCGAATACAAAACTTCGCTTTCTGCATTGGTAGATTATACGATTGAACGGAAGAAGTAGCTTTAGCTCAAAACTACTGGACATTCCCCCATTAAATATTTTCCTCTCGATCTCATAAATTCTATCTTTGATAGTATCAAATAAAACTATCAATGATAGCCTCCTTTTGATATTTGTAAAGGCCAAATAAGGAATTAATTAAGCTTCTCCAAAAACCCCTTAAACTCCTCAAAATTATTCTTAATAGGAATCACTTTTTTCTCTCCTTCCAAGAAAGCCGCTAATCTCTCAGGCAACAAAAGTTCTTCTCCTAAAGCTTTTTCTACAACATCACGGAATTTTCCAGGATGGGCAGTTTCTAAAAATACGCCTTGGTAACCTTCATTCACTTTCATAAAATCGACCAAACCTAAATACCCCACTGCTCCATGCGGATCAAGCGTGTATCCGATTTTATTGACTTTTTGAATCGCTTTTACGGTTTCTGAATCGGAATAAAAAGCACCACTGACATGATCCTTCAGTTGATTTTCATCAAAATCATACAAAGCCAATAGCCTTGGGAAATTACTGGGATTCCCTACATCCATACTGTTGGAAACTGTCTGAACAGAGGACTTTGCCGAAAATGCCTCGCCAGCTAAATACTGAGGAACCACCTTGTTTTCATTGGTTGCAGCTACAAAGTGGTCGATTGGCAAACCCATTTTTTGAGCTAAAATACCAGCTGCAAGATTTCCAAAATTCCCACTGGGGACGGAGAACACTACTTTTTTACCATTCTTTGGAAGTCTGGAACACGCATAGAAATAATACAAACACTGTGGAATCCAACGGGCCACATTAATTGAATTTGCAGAAGTCAGCAGCAACTTCTCATTCAATTCTGAATTAAGAAAGGCTTCTTTCACCAACTTCTGACAATCATCAAAAACGCCATCCACTTCCAGTGCGGTGATATTTTGTCCCAAAGTCGTGAACTGCATTTCCTGAAGCTCGCTCACCTTCCCTTTCGGGAAAAGAATAATCACTTCTACCCCTTCCACACCCAAAAATCCATTTGCAACAGCACTTCCTGTATCTCCCGAAGTCGCCACCAATACACGAACCTTTTGGTCTGATTTTGCAATGAGCATACTCATCAACTTGGAACAAAACCTTGCTCCAAAATCCTTAAAAGCCAAGGTTGGGCCATGAAAAAGCTCTAAGCTGTAGACGTCTTGTTCGACCTCCACCAAAGGCGCATCAAAAACTAACGTATGATCTACCAATTCCTTGATTTGCGAATCCGAAAGCGCTGTA
>CAWUWQ010000296.1:0-13104 GCA_963926065.1 uncultured Algoriphagus sp. | reverse complement strand
GCATTCGTTACTCCCCAGGCAATATTCTGATTGAATCCGGAGATTACTCCTAATGCTCCTGGTAAAGTTGCTCCTTTCACCGAGTGTTCTGGAGTTGTCAGCTGCATGGAATACCAAAGCGACGGTAAATTTAAGCTTAGGTGCGGATCATTCGCTAAAATCGGGTTTCCACTTTTAGTCTTTGAGCCAGAAACTGCCCAGTTATTCGAGCCAGTTCCCTTCTCAGGTTGTGGAAGAGGATCTATGGCCAAAAGGTTATTTGGAAAAGGTATACTGTCAGGTTTCACCACAAAAAGTGCCGTAAAATCCCAAATTCGATTAGCCTCGATCACTGGGTCATTTTCTGAAGGGAACTCTGGATACAACTTATCGAGCATTTCTTGGCCCAGGATTTTTCTCAGATTAGAATATTCCAAATCTCGATCACCAACAAGCATATCTGACATATACTTTAGCAAAAGCAACGATTTATAAACCGTCCATTGTTCTGGTCTATAATTTAGAATCTTATATTCTACTGGAACTTGTCCTGGACTCAGCTGATCAATGTATTCATTGACTCCCGCTGCATAAGCTTTTGCTAATCGAAGTGTTTCTGGATCATTATCTTCTAAATATTTCTGGCCTAGTTCGGCTCCGTATCCTAATCCTTTTCTTCGGGTCATTCGATCCAACTCGAGTGCAATAGGTCCTACGATTTCAGAAATTCTTCCGGCTGCGGCCATCGTCTGAAACTCCATCTGCCAAAGTCGATGCTTTGCTGTCACATACCCTTGCGCTCTATAAAGATCTTCCTC
Source organism: uncultured Algoriphagus sp. (assembly GCA_963926065.1). Classification (GTDB taxonomy): domain Bacteria; phylum Bacteroidota; class Bacteroidia; order Cytophagales; family Cyclobacteriaceae; genus Algoriphagus. The sequence goes on along the minus strand of CAWUWQ010000296.1, from coordinate 12,307 downwards.
ATTTTCTGCAAAAATATGAGGAATCAGATTTTCGTCGTAGACCACTGTAACTGGAGCCGAAAGCCCCGTCAATTGGAGTTCATCAGTAGCTAATTCATCTTCGCTGAAAGAATTTTGCCAGAAACCATGATTTGGGTCCAATAGTGGTGCGATAGGAGGAACTGGTCCCAGCGGCATAGAAACCGCTATCCCAAGCGCAATCGTAATTGCTAATGCAACTATAAATCCGAAATACTTCATTGCATTGATTTGTTGGTGATGATTGAATTTAATTTAATCTTACTTGTAAAAAACCGAAATCGCGCATTAATATAATTCAACCAAAAAAAAGCTCTCAAATTCATATTTGGGGCATATTAGTATTATAATCTTATTAATTGATGGTGATCGGTAGCTTTAACTTTTCCCATCTGATCACTAGACCTGGACTTTCAATATCCATTGTTAATCTTTCTTGAGCATTATCTTCCCAACTAGGTGTAACTTCTACTCTCAAAACATCATTTTTTTCATCATACTGGAAATGACCGTGTTCTAAATCCCATTCTGAATTGAAAATCACAGTCCAAGGACCATATTCTTTTGGAATAGTGAATAGGGAATATTTCCCGGCAGGCAAGGTTTCTCCTTCTACCATAATATCTGAAGCCAGCTCTATATAGGAAGCTTCATTAGCTCCTGTTCTCCAAATGATATTGTATGGAACTAAATCTCCCCAAAGGGTCCTATCTTTTACAGCGGGTGAACCATATTGAACTTTAAAGGCTTTGCCTGAAATTTTACCTTCTTTGATTTCGATTGGGCTTGGACGCGCCTCACCGGTTGATTCTTCTTGAGTATCAGATTCAATAGTTTCGGCACTTTCGGTTGTTTTCGTGGAGCATGAAAACAACACAAATAAAAGACCAGCGGTAAATAAGGGGTATTTGATCTTCATAGTAATTTGAATTAAATGTGAAATAACACTTATTCGATTAATCATCAAAATTAAGACCTTTATTTCCTATCAGGAAAAAGAACTTACTTCATAAAAAACAAAAATTATACATTTACGCGTAGAACATTCACCTCGAAGTCAGTAACAAATTTTAAATTTCCTTCAAATCTGAATACACTCAAAATGAACTCTTGTCATAATTCTTTAATATTCTTCAGCTAAATGAGATTTATAAGCTGGTTAGTTTTTTTAGTGTCAATATTACTCTACATGAGCGTTTTTGTATCGCCAGAGTATTTTATTTATGTGGGACTTCTCCCCTTTTTTATACCTATTATTTTGATTGTAAATTTTTTGTTATTTGGAATATTGGCTATTGCTTGGCGTAAAATTGCCTTCTTACCCCTTTTTACACTCCTTTTAGGTTTCAAATTTGCGCTGATTACTTTTCAATTTAATTCTATAAATGAAGATGCAAAAGGACTTAGTGTGTTGAGCTATAATGCCCACCTATTTGATTACAAAAGCAGAACAGAAGGAAAATTTGACACAAATGTCTACACTTGGCTACAGGATCATCCTGCCGATGTGAAGGTTTTTCAGGAATTTTATCAGGATTATACGACCGCTTCTAGAAATTCGGTCAAGCTTCTTGGAAAAGACCAGAACTTCTACGTCTCTTATCAAATCATCGAAGGTAACCCTGAAAAGCGATCCTATGGATTAGCAATTTTTTCACGTTATCCAATTGTAAATGAAGGGAAAGTGTTTGACAATAATCGTACTAATGGGGCAATTTTTGCCGACATTATAGTTAATGAAGATACTATCCGGATCTATAATGCCCATTTGGAATCAATGAAAATTGACTCTGACGGTTTGGAAAACATTGAAGGGCTGAAAGAAAACTATCGGCAAACGCTTGGGAAACTTCACCGTGGGAGCCTCGCGAGAAGCAAGCAGCTAAAAGTCTTAGTCGAACATTTCACCAATAGCCCCCATCCGAATATTTTGATGGGTGATCTGAATGAAATTCCTTATTCCTATACATACTTCAAATTGAGCGAGCAGTTACAAAATGCATTCGAAGAGGCAGGAAGAGGTTTTGGATTCACATACAATCGGATTCTTTTTTTCTTACGAATTGACCACATTTTTTCGAGTCCTGAGTTGAAACCCATTCAATTCAAAACCCATCGAGAGGTGGACTATTCAGACCATTATCCTGTTTCGGCTATTTTTACTTGGGAAGGTCTGAAGCTTTAACCAATCGTTTTTTAAACTTTTGATCCCATTTTTTCTTCATGGGTAAAAGTAAAATAGGAAGTAGAAACAAATCAGCGAGCAAGGCAAAAATAAGCGCCGATGCAATCAATAATCCCGTGAAATGAGTGACCCCAAACTGACTGAAAATTAAAATCCCAAAGCCTGCAACCAAGATAATTGTAGTCTGAATTATTGCCTCCCCAGTTTCTAAAAAAGTTCGCTTTAATCCGTAAATCAGATTTTTTCCACTCATCAGTTCTTTTCGAAGACGAGTCATAAAATGAATACTATCGTCTACGGCAATTCCAAAAGCAACCGTGAAAAGAATGGCTGTGGTGAGTTTAAACTCAATACCTAGCAGATACATTAAGCCCAACATCCAAATCAGAGGAATCAAATTTGGGATCAATAAAATGAAGGAAATTCGCCAAGACCGAAATAAGAACCCAGCAATAATCCCTACGAAAACGAAAGCCATCCCAAGTCCTTTTGCCATCTGCCAAGTGACCGATTGATGGCCTTTATCAATTAAAAAGGCAGTACCAGTCCATCTAATTTGCAAAAGAACAGGGTCTATTTCCCGATTACTAAATTCTTTGAGCAAAGCCCTTTTCTTTGACATTTCTACGGTACCTAGATCAGAGGATCTAGAACTTAATCTCCCCGTTTTCAAATCTTCACTTAGGATTTTTGAACCAGTTTCATTAAAAGCAGGACCCAGAAATCGTTGCATCCGCTGGTATTGACCTTTGGAGGGTAAAGCGAAAGCTTGCGTATTCCCTTGATTTTGAGCCTGATTCAGCGATTTTATAACTGTCAATGGTGAGATTATTTGCCCTCCATTAAATAATCGGCTCACTTCCCGCTCCAACTGGTCTATTTCAACCAACACTTCCAAATCCAACAGGTTTGAAGCTCCTGATCCAGAACTCAAGTGAATCTCCAATGGATTGGAACCACCAAACTGGGAATCAAAATAGGTGAAAGAGCGCTGAATGGGATGATCTTCGGGTAAATCGTCCAATAGAAAGCCATTAATTCTGAGTTGAGTGCCTAAGATTCCTGATAAAAGTGTCACTACTATAAAACTAATAGCAATCGTTTTTCTTTTTCTCAAAAGCCACAAAAACAAGCTGCTGAGATTGAGTGAATATTTTCGACCAACAAGCACTTCGGAAACTTTTATAGGAAAGAAAAATAGCATCCCAGGAGCAATCAGAATCACTGCTACAAACATGACCAAAATCCCCAGACCAGTGGTCAATCCAAATTCCTTTAAAGCAGGAATAGAAGTGAAATAAAGTGAAAAAAAGCCAAGTGACGTAGTTAAAATGGTGAGCCAAACTGGTACAAGAAGAGATTTGAATACTGCCCGAATTGCTTTGGCCTTAGATACACCAGTTCTCAACTTCTTGATCAAATGATTGAAAAAATGAATCAGCGAACTCAACCCTACGATTAGGAAAATAGTTGGCTGCATGACCGACATCACATCCAAGGCTTTGCCTAAATACAAAATCAATCCAAAAGCCCAAACGACACCAATGATCAAGATTACAAAAGGAATGAATACTCCCCACCACGTTCTGAAAATCAATGCTAGCATAACTAACATTAAGAGGATTGAGCAACCGAAAAACACACCAAATTCCCGCTGCATCAAGTTTACAAAATCGCCTTGAGCCTGAATCTTTCCAGCTACTGCTTTAATCTCAAGATGGGATTCTAGGGTTAATTGGTTAATTTTAAAATAGAGTTCATCCCCATTTTCTTTGCTGATATTTTGTTCATTTTTAATCCATAACAATAGACTCTCTCCATTTTTAGAAATTAACTCAGAACTAAATTGCTTCAACACCACCTGTTGGCTTGCAAGAGTTTTTGAATCTGACCAATCCAAAACCTTAACTTTTTGCATTCCGAAAATACCAATTATCGGTTTTTCGAGATTTAGAATGGAAATCACAGTATCTACCCGATCGAGCTTACCAATATCAAGTTGAAGGTCAAAAGCCTCCGCCAAAAAAGAAGAATCCAGTAATTCACCATTCGCGTTACTGACTGCGAGTAGCAAATAGTCGTTATCATTTTCAAATTTATTTCTGTACGCCTGATAGAATTCAAGATCATCATCATTCTGAGGAAAAAACTGCTCAAAATCGTAATTAAATTGTGGTATCGGTCTAAAAATGAGTAGGATTACACTAATCAACCCCGCTATTCCAAGAAAAAAATAAGCATGGGGTTTTTGAAACATTAGAATTTCGTAATTAAATTATAAGATAGATTTCTCTTCAAGTATAGTAATAATGAGAGTCCTTTGTTCGATTTTGGCTCCATTATTTAGTCGAACTCCTTAACTTGTCTCCTCTAGAACAGCTAATAAATTTATGAAGCAGTACCACGATTTGATGCAAAAAATCCTTGACGAAGGGGTGAAAAAAGAAGACCGAACAGGGACGGGAACACTCAGTATTTTTGGACATCAGATTCGATTCGATCTGTCCGAAGGATTCCCAGTCGTAACTACCAAAAAAGTGCACCTTAGATCTATCATCATTGAACTACTATGGTTTCTTCGCGGAGAATCTAATATTGCCTACTTAAATGAAAACAAAGTATCAATTTGGGACGAGTGGGCAGATGAAAATGGTGATTTGGGCCCCGTCTATGGCTATCAGTGGAGACACTGGCCTGATGGAAAAGGGGGAGAAATCGATCAAATTAAAAATCTGATTCATCAAATCAAAACAAAGCCAGATAGTAGAAGACATCTGGTAAGTGCGTGGAATGTGGCCAATGTTGACCAAATGGCATTACCACCATGCCATACCATGTTCCAGTTCTATGTAGCCGAGGGCAAACTCAGTTGCCAGCTCTATCAACGGAGTGCTGACGTGTTTTTGGGGGTTCCGTTTAACATTGCTTCTTATGCTTTATTCACCATGATGGTGGCTCAGGTTTGTGGATTGAAGCCAGGAGATTTTGTTCACACCTTTGGAGACGCACACCTATATTCCAATCATTTAGAGCAAGCTCACTTACAGTTGAGTAGGGACATTAGGCCACTGCCCATAATGAAAATCAATCCCGAAGTAAAAGATATTTTTGAGTTTACTTACGAGGATTTCACATTAGAAAATTACGACCCACATCCGCATATCAAAGCAGCCGTGGCAATCTAAAAAAAAGCTCCGAATCGTCTGATTCGGAGCTTTCTCTTTTAGTTACTCAATTCATATTTGAGCGTTTTCCCTTTTTCAATAGCTGGCAAACCTTCTGTCATCCAAAGCGGTGCTGGTGCGCCTTTCAAATAATGATCAAAGAACTGGCTAAGTCGGATCGATAGATCTTTTCGATTTTTACGCTGGACTAAATTATGATCCTCACCATTGTATTGCAATAACCACGCTGGCTGATTCAGACGCTTCAACGCCATAAACATTTCTATACCTTGATACCAAGGCACAGAACCGTCCGCATCATTATGCATGATTAGAACGGGAGTTTTGACCCGATCCATAAAGAACAACGGCGAATTTTCAAGGTAGTAAATTGGTTTTTCCCAAAGTGTTCCTCCTATCCGAGATTGTGTCTGCTCATATTGAAACATTCTACTCATCCCTGTTCCCCAGCGTATTCCACCATAAGCAGAAGTCATATTCACCACTGGAGCCCCTGCTCCTGCTGCTTTAAACATATTTGTCTGCGTAATCAAATAAGCCACTTGATAACCACCCCAGCTTTGACCTTGGATTGCCATATTATCAGAATCTACAAATCCTCGGGCTACGATAGATTGGACTGCAGGAATAATGCAATTGTAAGCAGATGGTCCTGGAAGTCCCAGATCATACTTGATATCTGGCACCAAAACCAAATAATCGTTACTTACGAAAAATGGAATATTAATCGTCGATGCACTAGGTGCCGGAGCTCGGTATCTATGAATTCCATCACTGTTTCGTTCATAGAAGTAAACCATCAAAGGATACTTCTTATTCGGATCAAAATTCTCAGGCTTATATAGCAAGCCTTGAAGCGGCTCTCCGTCATTTGTCAGATAATTTACCAACTCCACGGAGCCCCAATTCACAGTAGCTTGTTGTGGATTCAGATTAGATACTTTCATCAAATTGCTAAATGACAAATCACCTAAAAACACATCAGGACTCTCTTCATAAGTCGAGCGATTTAATAAAATCGCATCTGAATCTTTGGCCTTCACCAATCCTGAATAGCTATTAGAAGTCATCAAAATCTGCTTTGGTGCAACTTTTCCATCAATAGATCCGGAGTAAAAACCAGCATCTTTATCCTGCTCATCGAAAGCCGTCAGTAGCAATAATGCCTTTGGGTCTATACTTCGCTCTTCTCGATCAAGGTCCTGTCTTCTAAAGACGATTGACTCATTTCTTCCCATCCCCTTAGTAATATTTACAGCACCAGATGGGTTTTTCGGATCTACTCTCCAAATATCAAATCGATCGTAAATCAAGAGTGCAGCATCTCCAGCAATCCAACCTGCATTACCATAGCTTCCTGGGAGTGATGGACTATCGTGAATCTCATCATAGAAAACAGGAGATAAACTAGTCGTTAGGTTTATTTTAGCTTTTGAAGCAATGTCATAAGCCACCCAACTGCTATCCCTTGCATCATACCAAGTCACGTATTTCCCTTCAGGAGAAATAGACGGAGATCCGGATGCCTCCTTTTCAATCAAGGTCTTTTGGCCAGTTTTGAAATCCACTAAATATAGATCTCTACCTATCTGAATATCCCAACTATAGCTCCGCCGATAAGGCGAATCAGTAGAGGCAAGACCAAAATCGCGCTCCACTTTTGATTCTAACACCACATTATCTATTTCAGGAGTGCCTAATTGGGTGATTTTTTTAGTGCCTAAATCAATGCTTGCTAAATAGGCTTTCTTTTCTTCTCGAGATCTTCTGACCAGCTGCATCGGTTGGATTTCAGCATCTTGCCAACCCCAGATATCCAAGCTCACTCGCTCATCATCCAAGATGGTTGTATCGTTTTCATAGGTATAGTCCACATAATCTGGAGCAATCCCAAAAAACAATCTCAACTCATTTTCAGAAAACTTGAGATTTTCATCAGGACTTACTCTCCCATTCTCTAATAATCCAGTTGCACCTTTTGAAGCTATTTCCTCATTGCTTCCAGTCGCAGTGTTTACTAAGTAAAGGGAATGATATGGCTTTTTAGATTTCGACGAATCATTAGTAGTCAGGTAGGCTAGGTATTTCGATTTTGGAGAAAATGTCATATCGGAATAGGATGTCATCCCTTCCGAGATCATTTTGCTTTGTCCTGTTGAAAGATTCAAAAGGTAAATTGCTACATTATCCAAAGTATCCTCTTCAGCTAAGACATACTGGAGAAAATCACCATTAGGAGAAAAACTAAACGACTTCACGCGCTCAAAATTGTAAGTCAGCGATCCGTCAAGCTTACGTACTTCAAGTTTGGTCCCGTCTGTTTTCTTTGGTTTTTCTACCTTGGCGGTAGAATCGGAAGTTGAAGCGCTATCAAGTTTTGAAGCTTTGGCTGGTTTTTCCTTTTCGTATTGGATCGCAATCCAGCTCCCAGCTTCTCTCGGAATTGCATAAGATTTAACTTTGGGAAGTTTGATCAAACTACCATTACTCATCTGATAAATGAATAAACTATCAGATGGCATATCATCCTTCTTAGCTTTTTTAAGCTTCAATACACGGATAGAGTCCTGTTGAGGAACAATTTTACCAACGGCAAAAGCATCGTCAGCACTAAAATCATAATTTGTTCCTCGGGGAATTACAATTCGATTAGTTGGGTTTTTAAAGGATAGAATTTCCAATCGCCCATCGCCTTCTTGGGGTGAAACTTGGTACCCAACCCACATGCCATTTTTTGTGATTTTTTCGCCAGATACTCGTTCCCATCCATCGTAATCCGCATGGGTAAGTGATCTCTTTTGCTGCGCAAAAACAACTTGGGTGCTGAATAAAAAAAACAACAAAAACCCTAAATTATATTTAGTCTTCATTAAAAATTGAGTTTAATTAAAATTTCTTTTTGATTTTCCCTGCATTAACTATTCGAAATAATCGCTTCGAAGTCAACTGGTTCAAAACAGGAATAATTCTAGAGGCTAAAAATAATAGCAAGACCTATGCTTGCCCAACCGCTTAAAAAAAAAGCCGGTTAAAACCGGCTAATTATTTTTTGATGATCAATTCAAATGTTTCAGGAGTATAACTGGTATATCCGGGAACTGGCTTACAATCTGGAAGTTTTCGCAAGACATAATCAATTCGTTCTTTCAAGCCCTTATCTACTTCTCCAATTATTTCAAAACCCGAAAGTTCCCCTTTAGAATTCACTTGAAGAAGTACTTTCACCTCATCGGTAGAAGAACTTTTCTTAGTTCTGAAAAGGAAAGGCGAATAGCTATCGATCATTTCCAAGGTGTTTTCCTGCCAAACCCAATGAGAATCTAAATTTCTAGCCATATTATCCTCAACCGTTGAAAGTGGCTCTATGCTTAGATCAATAGCTACAGAGGCTTTATTTTTTTCAATTTTTGTAGAAATATTTTTAAGAATCAAATTATTGTATTCGATATACTTATAGCTGATTTCTGAGACATCAAAATTACCCTGACCTTTTAATCCCATACCTATAAGAGGCAATTGGATAATAAAAGCTAAAGGAAATAAAAATAGAAAAAATTTTATTAGAAGCCTGCTTTTCATATAGATTCAGATGATTAATTCAAAAATACATAAAAAAAAACTTAGAATACAAATAATTGCACTTTAAATTTTCAAGTGGGCAACAAAAAAGTCTTGCCAGAAGCAAGACTCTTTTCAGAATATAAACCCAAATATAACTTTAGAGATTAAAAGTTCTTAATTAAAGGATTAAAATTTGGCTATATAATAGTATCCAGATTTTAATTTGAGAAAACGACTAAAATTCAAAATAAAAATTTGGTCTGTAATCAAGTCACAAAGTAAAGTGATTTTAATATTAATTACAAATTGAAAAAAAAATTTTGGTATATTTTGAACAATCTCTAATTTACAGCCGCATTCTTTAACAATCAGCTAAATACAACCCAAAAAAATGGACAAAATTTTAGATATCGACAACATTGACCTTAAGATCATTTCTCTATTAAATGAGGATGCAAAAACTCCATATACAGAAATTGCCAAAAAAGTATTCGTAAGCTCAGGGACCGTACACGTCCGAATGAAGAAGTTAGAGGATATGGGAATCGTGAAAAGTGCCACTTTAAATATAGACTTCGCAAAATTAGGGTTTGATATTTCAGCATTTTTAGGAATCTACCTAGAAAAAAGCTCGCTTTATGATAATGTAATTGAAAAACTAAAAGCTATTTCTGAAGTGGTTAGTGCTTATTATACTACAGGCAACTACTCTATTTTCGCCAAAATAATTTGTAGGGATACCAATCACCTTAGGACTGTCCTTGATAACATCCAAAAAGTGGATGGAATCGACCGCACAGAGACATTAATAGTCCTTGAAGAGTCAATTAACAGGCCAATTCAATTCTTTGATAAAGAGAAATAAAATAATTAAGATTAAATCTAAATAACGATTTGATGTATTTTTATCCCTAAAAGTGTTGTTTGTTCAACACTTTTTTTTTTAAAATAAATTCCTATTAGACCCTATTTTGAACTGTTTGGATGGGAATATTGTATAAGGAATAGATATTCCGAATCCCTGCGAACATTATAAATTCATTATATGTTGTACATTCGTAGTTAAAATGTAATTAGTCTAAATAACTCGCCAAACATGAGCAAAGACAATCAAATTTTAGAAGAATTAACTTCCAAAGAATACGAGCACGGATGGTCAGTCAACTATGAAGCGGATGAAGCGGAAGTAGGGTTGAATGAAGATATTATCAGATGGATTTCTGCAAAGAAAGAAGAGCCCTCTTGGCTACTCGAGTGGAGGTTAAAGGCTTTCAACACTTGGCTTGCTATGGAGGAACCTACTTGGGCCAATGTCCATTACCCTAAGATAGACCTACAAGCTCTCAAATATTACTCTGCTCCTAAGCAGGCAAAAAAAGCAAAAAATTTGGACGAGGTGGATCCAGAACTTTTAGATATATATAAGAGACTAGGCATCAACCTCAATGAGCAAAAGAGACTTCAAGGCATAGCTGTTGATGTAGTTCTTGATTCAGTTTCAGTTGCCACTACTTTCAAAGAAACCTTGAGCAAATTGGGTATCATTTTCTGTTCTTTCTCGGAAGCAGTAAACGAACATCCAGAGCTTATCAAGAAATATTTAGGTTCTGTGGTACCAATGACAGATAATTACTATGCTGCATTGAATTCAGCTGTTTTTTCTGACGGATCATTTTGTTACATCCCAAAAGGGGTTAGATGCCCGATGGAGTTATCTACTTATTTCAGAATCAATGCCGCAAATACAGGGCAATTCGAGCGTACATTAATTGTGGCAGAAGACGAATCTTATTGTAGCTACCTAGAAGGTTGTACTGCTCCTCAGCGGGATGAGAATCAACTTCACGCAGCCGTGGTCGAAATATACGCTGGAGCTCATGCTGAAGTGAAATATTCAACTGTACAAAACTGGTTCCCTGGGGATAAAAATGGTAAAGGTGGGATTTTCAATTTTGTGACCAAGCGTGGAATTTGCGCAGGCGATCATTCTAAAATTTCATGGACTCAGGTTGAAACTGGTTCTGCAGTGACTTGGAAATACCCTTCCTGTATTCTTAAAGGTGATTACTCAATAGGTGAATTTTACTCCGTGGCAGTTACTAACCATTACCAGCAAGCTGATACTGGTACCAAAATGATCCACATTGGTAAAAACACTAAATCGCGAATCGTATCTAAAGGAATCTCTGCAGGAAAATCTCAAAATTCTTACCGAGGCCAAGTACAAGTAATGAAGCGTGCAACCAATGCACGAAACTTCTCTCAATGTGATTCTTTACTAATGGGAGATCGTTGTGGAGCGCATACCTTTCCTTACATCGACATCAGTAATTCATCGGCCAAAGTGGAGCACGAAGCAACTACTTCCAAGATCGGTGAAGATCAGCTTTTCTATTGCAACCAACGAGGAATTGCTACCGAGGACGCAGTAGCTTTGATTGTCAATGGTTATGCTAAAGAAGTGTTAAATCAACTTCCAATGGAGTTTGCCATAGAGGCACAAAAGCTTTTGGCTTTAACGCTCGAAGGATCCGTAGGATAGGAAGTTCCAATTCAGAATTGGAAAATCTCAAAATTCAAATTTCAAAACATGTTATCAATAAAGAATCTACACGCTTCCATAGAAGGCACACCAATATTAAGAGGGATCAACTTGGAAGTAAAAGCTGGTGAAGTTCACGCAATCATGGGCCCAAATGGCTCAGGTAAATCTACCCTTGCTTCTGTTTTAGCAGGAAGAGAAGAGTACGAGGTGACTGAAGGAGAAGTAATGTTTAATGGCAAAAATTTGCTTGAATATTCTCCAGAGGTTCGTGCAAGAGAAGGTGTATTCCTTGCCTTTCAATATCCAGTAGAAATCCCAGGAGTAAGCTCTACCAATTTCCTCCGAACAGCAGTAAATCAAGTTCGAGAATATCGAGGTCTTGAGGCTCTTGATGCTGTCAAGTTTTTGACCTTGATGAAGGAGAAAATGAAATTGGTTGAGATCGACCAAAAATTATTGAGTAGATCTCTCAATGAAGGATTCTCTGGTGGTGAGAAAAAGCGAAACGAGATTTTTCAGATGGCAATGCTCGACCCTAAACTTTCTATTCTGGATGAAACTGATTCAGGATTAGATATCGATGCCTTGAAAATTGTATCAAATGGTGTCAACCAATTGAGAACAAAGGATAACGCAACCATCTTGGTGACGCACTATCAGCGACTCTTGGACTATATCGTGCCAGATTATGTGCACGTCTTATACAAAGGAAGAATAGTAAAATCCGGTACTAAAGAACTAGCACTTGAACTGGAAGAAAAAGGATATGACTGGATCAAAGATGCAGTCGATTCGGAAGCAACAGTTTGATTT
>CAWUWQ010000295.1:0-8135 GCA_963926065.1 uncultured Algoriphagus sp. | reverse complement strand
TTATTCAGAATTACCGGCAGGAGCGGATTCTTTGGACTGGAGTGCGCATTATGATTTTTGGCAGGGAAAAGAGGTGCCCGATAGCTGGATTAAATTCAAGGATATCACCCAGTTTTGGTTGGCAAAAAATGTAGACGGTTTCCGATTCGACATGGCGGAGATGGTTCCGGTGGAATTTTGGTCTTATCTAAACTCACATATCAAACACACCAAGCCTGAAGCGTTCATTTTGGCCGAAGTATATAACCCAAGTCTTTACAGAGATTACATCCGAAAGGGAAAAATGGACTACCTCTATGACAAAGTGGAGCTCTACGATACACTTCGAAATATAATTCAAGATCGGGGTACGACTTGGCACATTGCCGCGATTCAAGATGGCTTGGCAGACATTGAGCATCACATGCTCCATTTCATGGAAAATCACGATGAGCAGCGCATTGCCAGTTCAGAGTTTGCCAATGATCCTTGGAAAGCTATGCCAGCCATGGTAGTTTCTGCTACGATTTCCACCTCTCCTACGATGATTTATTCCGGACAGGAAGTTGGGGAAAATGCATCCGAAAAAGCAGGATTTGGAGACCCTTCGAGAACTTCCATCTTCGATTACATCGGTATTCCGGCTCATCAGCGCTGGATGAATGAAGGGAAGTTTGATGGGGCACAACTCTATGATACTGAGAAAAACCTTAGAGCTGCTTATGTGAAATTATTGAACTTCACTCGGAATAGCGATGCCTTGATGGGCAAGTATCAGCAACTCCATCATCCTGATAACGGTCCAAATAGACTGGGAGGGAAAGCTTATGCATTCGCTCGCTGGTCAGAGAATGAAAAATTGATTATCGCAGCAAATTTTGATTGGGGAAACCCGCTGCTTGGAGGCTTGAATTTATCCAAAGAGCTTACCAGCGAATGGGGTTTAGCAGATGGTAGCTATAAAGTCAAGGATCAATTGGGAGAAGCCCATGGTAGCCTCGAAGTCAAAGATGGCAATGGCTATTTTAATTTTCAATTAGGAAAGCTAGAGTCTGGGATTTGGAAAGTAAGCTTAGATTGAAATCGCTTTAAACCTTATGCCCCGAAAGAAAAAGAACCCCTCACTTTGGTTAGGAATTAGTTTGCTATTCATCCTTTTAATTGGAGGAACAAGTTACTTGGTGTATTCCACTTGGAACAAACTCCATAAACTTCCCTACTACGCCAATCAGCCACTTTCGGAGTTTGAAGATTTGAAGTTTGAATATGTTTTCCGGACACATATTGATGGGGTATTAGGAATCGATATTTCTCATTACCAAGGCAAGATAAATTGGAAACAGTTTGACCGAATACTTAAAGACCGTCCGATCGAATATTTTATTGTCCGAGCCACGATGGGCGATGATCAGGACAAACTATTTGCCTCAAACTGGCAAGCATTGGATACGATGAGCATTGCAAGGGGTGCTTACCATTATTACCGCCCGAATCAGAGTAGCACTGAGCAAGCGGAGAATTTCATAAAGCAAGTCAAACTCAAAAAAGGGGATTTTCGTCCGATTCTGGATATTGAGAAACAATCTACCATTCAGTCCCGAGAACGACTTCGGGAAGGAATCCGAAATTGGCTGACTATCGTGGAAAATCACTACGGTGTGAAACCGATCATCTATACCGGCGATGCATTTTTTGAGCATGTATTAGAAGGTCACGTATTTGAGGATTACCCGCTTTGGGTAGCCAATTACAATCCTATCATGGAACCGAAAAGTGATTACTGGGTCATTTGGCAGTTTTCTGAAAAAGGAAGAGTTAAGGGCATTCCTGAAAAAGTGGATTTGAATCTGATGCGGGGTGGGGAGAAGACTTTGAAGAGCTTGCTAATTGAGTAGGAAGTTAATTCTCCCACGGAGGCGCAGAGGCGTAAAAGTTTTTTTCTAACAACAAAGCACGCGAAGATTCGCCAAGGCTTTTTAAGGTCTCGCGGCGACGCGGTGGCGCAGGGGGTTTGAAGCGGTGGGCTCGGAATTGAGAACTACTATTCTCCCGCGAAGGCGCGGAGGAGCGAAGGATTTCTATTTGCTCGCAACGACGCGGCGGCGCTACGAATTTTTATCATAGGGATTGGCTCCCATAAAATACCTTATAAAAAGTCCTAGTTTAATCCTGATACAGAAATTGTACAATCTGATGCCCATTTTGAATGGAAGAATCAAAGCTCTTTCCCGAAGCTCAATTCAATCTACGATTTGACTTTTAGAATATAGATAAAATAAGACTCAGCGAAGTTTGCCGAAAGCCGATGTTTAAAAGAGTCGGGAATGCGATCATAATTTTCTAATAGCTGCTCCCCTGAGATTGCAAAATATAAGACTCCATCTTGGGAAAATTTAGGATAATAAAGAGGCATTCCTGAAACAGAATTGTCAACAATACCGGGATGGATAGTTAATTGGTTTTCTTGAAGATCCATTAACCCGAGTTTTTGCTTTCCCTTTTCATTGATTTGAAAAAGTATTCGGTTGGGGTCCAACCCATATACTTCCCCCTGTAAATAGGAGTACTTTCGTTCATTGAAAAAAGCTAACATATCCATTGCATGTTGGATTTCAAGAAAACGCTCTTTGGCAACACCATCAGAACCAAAGTTCACATGAAATAGGGGTTTAAATACTTCTTGATCCCAGGTGTAAATGGTGTCATTAAATGCCTGGGAAAACAAGACTTGTCCATTCCACTCTGAAAAAGGCGAATAGGATTTGTAAACAAAGTTGTATTCCTCATTTCGAATTGGGAGGGCTCTTTTCAATTTCCCGTTCTGAGTAATCAGAATGTCATGATTTTCTAAATCATTAATTCGATTATTGTAGGAGATGAGATTTTCGGCATCCAAAGGGTAGTGGAAATGAGCTTTAATGGGTAATTTTTCCGTTTCTAATTCTTCTAAATTTTCATCAAACCAAATTACGGAAGATCCTCTTGACACCACACCTACCTGATTTCCTCTTAAAATGACTTGCGTGATCCCGTCCGCATTCAGCTTAAGGTTTCAATTTCAAATAAGCTAAAACAGCTTCATCTCCTTTTAGCGCCTTAGAAGGGACGGGATGTTCAGTGGTGAAAACCATCAATTGATCCTTGGAAAGCAGGGTGACAAAGTTCTCGGCATATTGGTTGTTGATCAAGATTTTGCCCGCATTCAAACCTAGGTAATGGCTCAGAAAATTATACACCGGAAAGCGCTTATTGGGTCCGTAATCATGACGCTCAGCAGGGAGGTGGACATTGTCAATCTTGCTCTCAGCATCATCCAGCGCATATACTTTTTGGATGTATGGAAACTCTACCCTTGGCGTATTTTTGGTCCAGTCTCCCCCATCCGAAATCAGCAACATTGGTCGTGGCGCTGCCAAAGCGGCTATCTCCACGTTATTGGTTTGGTGCTTGGCACTTTTATGAACAGGCATTCCACTTTCGCAGCTGCATCCTCCAAAGAAGTAAGCAGAGACCATCACCACAGGAACTGAGACTTTGATTCGAGGGTCGATGGCGGTGATCAGAATCGTCTGAGTTCCTCCACCGGATTCACCAGTCACTCCGATCCGGTCGGCGTCCACATCTGGCCTAGATTGCAGATAGTCAATGACCCGCTGGGAATTGTACGTTTGGAGGGTAAGGGAAATGGCCATCTTATGGTCCACCTGTTTGGAATCTCCATATCCAACCATGTCATAGGCAAAAACTACTGCGCCCATGCGGGCAAAAGCCGCACTTCGTATTTGGACACTTTCACCGGACCGAGGGTCGTTGCCATGTCCATGTACGCTGAGGATTCCGGGACTTTTCCCGAAGGGTTCTATGGTAATGGGACGGTAGATATTACCCGTGATATAGAAGCCGGGAAAACTTTCAATCGCAATGTTTTCCACAATGTAGCCATCCATTTCTCTGGTGCTGTGAATAAGGGTGTTGAAGGGCGTGTCTCTTTTCGGCATTTGGTTGAGGAGCATGCCATCGGTAATTCCCTGGCGGATTATTTCAGCCCTAGCTTCCCAATCTGCTTTTGAAGTCCACTCAGTAGCCCATTTTTTCATTATCGCGCTGGCCTCATCTTCTGTCCAATAGTCGCCTTGACAGAGCATGTCGTCTTGTCCAAATCCAGGGTTTACATGCATCAGGCAAATTAGAAAGGTTATTAAAAATCCGAATCTACGTTTCATAGGTTTTTTGGGAAAGTGGGATTAGTATAAAATTGGATATCGCTTACTTCTGATTAACAATAGTAATTTCACTTGCCTCATATCCGATCCGATGCGCATTCACATACAATGAATCTCCAGCGATCCAATCAAATGGTTTTTGGTAAACTGTCCATGTATCCGAAGTAGATTTACGATAGCCGATGGAAGCGCCTTTGGTGGCGGAACTGATACTGACTTTCCCATCAGAAAATGAGATTTCCGGTGCTTCGGTGGCAGGCGGACTATCTTCCCCTCCCCACCAGTTACGCACCATCTCCTGCTCATTCATGGCACCCAGATCCGGATAGTCCAACAACCACTGTTCATGAGCAGCTCGAAGTTCTGTGAGTTTTTCAGCATATTCGGAATCTGCAACTAGGTTATTGAATTCGTAAGGATCGACAGAGGTATCGTAGAGTTCTTCGGTTGGTTTATTTGGAGCAAACCATCTTGATTGATTGGCATCGAGTTTACCAGCTTTATTCAACTCCAGCAGATGGATCATCAAAGGATTGTTGAGACGATACTGGATATTCTGATAGTTGGGTTTCTCAGGCATGTAGTTTCGGATGTATTTAAATCTGCCATCTGAGACCGCTCGTACCCGATCGTATTCCGAATCCATCCGATCCCGCGCCGCATAGATATATTTTCTTGGATCAGCTTTTTGCACTCCGAGAAAGGCTTGGCCCTGCATACTCTTAGGCACCTCCACTCCTGCCAGCGAAAGAACAGTTGGGCCAAAATCGACAAAGCTGACCAATTCATTTAATTGCCCACCCTTTTCCAAAAACGGTGCTTTGATGATCAATGGAACTTTCAGGCCCCGATCATAGAGTTCCCGCTTGGCATAAGGCATGCCATCGCCATGATCTCCATAGAAAAAGATGATCGTATTATCATAGAGCCCATCATCTTTCAATTGCTGTATGATCTCTCCGGCCTGCATATCCATTCGCATGGCATTGGTGATAAATCTCGCCATCACCGCCCGGCTGATCGAATCATCCGGATAATATGGGGGGATGAAAACATCTGCCGGATCCACTAATAAGGGTTCATCTGCACGTACCCAAACCTGAGATTCATGAGAAATATTCAAATTGAAAATTGAGAAAAAGGGCTGGTTTGAATCTTTCCGATTTCGCCAATGTGCTTTGTTGCTGCTCTCATCCCACATCGTCACCGGACCTCGGAACTGATAATCCTCCTTGGAATTATTACTGGTATAGTAACCAGCCATTCGAAGCAGTTCGGGGTAAGTTTTCATATCAGCTGGGATCACTGCAGAATAAGACTTGTGCCCCGGAGGATAGGCGTCGAGCGCATTCTGTGACATACCCAGCGTACGCATATTATGGCACCCAACCGCAGTCTGATAAGCTCCTGTAATCAATGCTGCGCGACTCGGTGCGCAGACTCCTGCGGTCGAATAAGCATGAGAATAATAAACCCCATCAGCCGCCAAGGAATCTAGGAAGGAAGTTTTTCCTCCTGTACCTCCATAGATCCCCAAATGCTGAGGAGAAAGATCTTCGGCTACGATCCAAACTATATTGGGTCGTTCTGGATAGGTGATTGTAGCACTTACATCCTCTTGAGGTGCTTTGCAGGCAAAACTTACCAAAAGGATAAAAAAGGAGATTTTAAGCAGGCTTGGGTTCATGGTATCGGATTTTCAAAGCAAATAATTTAGCATCTTTTGCCCTATTTCCAGCACAAAACTTTGAATTATAGCGAATTCTAAATCTCATTTCATTAACCTCCAACAAGCACTTAATTCAAATTATTTTTTAAGTCAGCCGCTTTTTGAAGTTTAAAACCGGAAAGTATTCCATTGAGAATTTTCTGAGAAGCTAAAAATATACTTGCGATCAAATGGATAATCTCAGTTGATTTATTTGGCTTTCAAGTCTTTGAATACTAAATTATAGTGTTTAATCCCAAAATCGCTACATGTCTACTTTTGATCCAATAAATAGAAGAGAATTTATGGCTTCTGCAGCTGCCTTTGCTGCATCTTTCACCATAGTTCCATCCAATGTCATTGCAGGTCTAGGCAAAATCCCTCCTTCGGATCAAATCACCGTTGCCAACATAGGCTGTGGCACTCAGGGTCTTCGGGAAATGGGTGAATTGCTTCAAAACCCAAAAGTCCGTGTAGTGGCAGTTTGCGATTCCAACAAATACTCCACGGATTACTTCGACTGGTCTCCAAATGGAATTCGGGATAATATCCGAAAGACTTTAGGAGACGATACCTGGATGGAGGGGGTGCCAGGAATCCCCGGTGGGCGTGATGTGGGACAGGCTTATGTCGAGCAGTTTTACGCAAAAAATACGCCTTCAGGCAGATACAAAGGCTGTAAATCCTACGAGGACTTTCAAGAGTTTTTTGCAAAAGAAAATGGAATCGATGCGGTCAAAATCATGACTCCAGATCATACGCATGCTTCCATAGCTATCGCAGCAATGAACAAGGGCATCCATGTAGTCACGCATAAACCCATATCCAATCGCTTGCTCGAAGGGAGAAAAGTAATCGAAAAAGCTAAAATCTCTAGCGCAATCACTCATCTTTTAGCCTGGTCTGACAGACCGGAATACCGTCAGATCAAAGCCTGGATAGACGCCGGATTGATCGGAGAATTGAAAGAAATTCACAATTGGTCTTATCGACCGGTTTGGCAGCAATGGACCAAAAGACCTTCTCCGGCAATGCCAATTCCCGAGGGATTCAATTGGGATTTATGGCTCGGCCCAATTCCCGAAATGCCCTATCATAAGAATTATACCCACAATGTCTTCCGTGGCTGGTATGATTTCGGCGGTGGTTCGGTAGCTGATATGGGGCATTATAGTCTTTTTCCACTTTTCGAAACTTTAGGAATCAACAAATCACCACTAGCCGCAAAAGCTTTTGGCACGACCACCCGAGAGGAAGTCAACCAAGTCTATCAATGGGTGGACAATAATGTGGCATTCCCGGCAAGTTGCACCATCAAATGGAACTTCCCAGCGCAGGCTACCCTCCCGGCCTTTGACCTATTCTGGTATGATGGAGGAATGAAGCCTTTTGCTCCGGAGGAATTGGAACGGGATGGAAAAGACACGCCGGATGAAGGATTAATGATCGTCGGTACCAAAGGAAAAATACTGGGTGGATTCCGGGGCGAGAATCCAGTTCTTTTACCGGAAAGTACGATGATGGCCGGTAGGGATTCTGAGCGAATCAATTCCAGAGAAGTGGAACGTAGTACTTCAAGTTGGGTAGATGCAATCCTGGAAGGAAAGCAAACTCCTGGAAGTTTTATCCGAGCGCAAACCATCACCGACACCATCAATCTAGGCGCGGTGGCTTTACGGGCTAAATCGAAAATCAATTTCGATGAAGCCTCTCTTAAAATCACCAATGACGAAAAAGCCAATGCCTTCCTGACCCGGGATTACCGCTCGGGATGGGAGATTTGATGTGGTATGTTAGATGTCAGATGACCGGTGTGACCGACAACTGATAACAGACACCCGAAACTAGAGAATGGAGATGAGAGCATGCAGTTATTGACTTTTACTTAAATTTTTAAACCAAACAAACAGCAATACCATGAAATCGAGCATGACTGATAACGTCAAACAGTTGGATGTTTATAAACTATGCGAGATTCCATATGACCATTAAAAACCAATTATAATCATATGAAAAACAGGAGAGAATTTTTAAAAACAAGCGGACTGGCTGCAGTAGCCATTGGTCTAGGCTTACCGAATTTCGCCATGGCTAAACGTCCAGCAGATGAATTATTCAAAATTTCTTTGGCAGAATGGTCCCTAAATCGGCAACTATTTGCAGGTAGAATGGATCACTTAGACTTTGCCAAACTTGCCAAGAGAGCCAATATCGATGCTATCGAA
>CAWUWQ010000294.1:0-9121 GCA_963926065.1 uncultured Algoriphagus sp. | reverse complement strand
ATTGATTCTTAATAAAAACTTTCGGCCAAAAGTGACTAACCTAATGATTAGTTGACCTAATCTATTGTTATTATTATTATTATTACACAAGTAATTAGTTGATAAAAATTGAAAAATTTCCTACGAAACTTGAGAAAGTTTAAAATCAAAGGCGATAAATTATCCTACAACTTTTAAAACTTGAAATGAGAATCCTTTTTTCTAAGAAAATTGAAATTCATTTTTAGTTTTTTAATATCTAATCCTTGTAACAAAAAAGCCCTTTCAAAATCAATTGAAAGGGCTTGTTGCTTAGTATTAACTGATTCAGATTATCCGATAGATACTCTTCTGAAAGCAGATACAGTCATTCCTTTGCTTACGCTATCAAGGTATTGAGCGATAGTTTTGTTATTGTCTTTTACAAAAGACTGGCTCAACAAGGTGTTCTCTTTGTAGAACTTGTTCAATTTACCCAAAGCTATTTTCTCAAGCATTTCTTCCGGCTTGCCTTCAGCTCTTGCTTGCTCTTTTCCAACTTCGATTTCTCTCTCGACCATAGATGCATCTACGCCGTCTTTGTCCAACGCAACTGGGTTCATTGCTGCGATTTGCATGGCAACGTCTTTTCCAGCTTCTTCAACATCAGATCCAGAAGTATTAGTAAGTCCTACCAATACACCTAGTTTACCATTAGAGTGGATATAAGGAACAACAGTTTCAGCTTCTACGATTTCAAAATGAGAAATCTCAAGCTTCTCACCTATTTTACCAGTCATTTCAATAATCTTGGCAGCTACAAGCTGATCTTCAAAAGGAAGCGCTAGAATAGACTCAATGGATGTTGCCGAGTTTTCGACTGCGATATCCATTAAAGAATTTGCAAAAGTCACGAAACCTTCATTTTTAGCAACGAAATCTGTTTCGCAAGTCAATGTAAGTAGATAACCCTTAGTGCCGTCATTAGTTATTCTGGTCACAGCTAGGCCTTCTTTGGTCTCTCGGTCTGCTCTAGAAGCAGATACTTTTTGACCCTTTTTACGAAGGATATCTACAGCTTTTTCGAAATCGCCTTCAGCTTCAGTCAAAGCTTTTTTGCAATCCATCATACCGGCACCGGTCATTTGTCTTAATTTGTTTACGTCTTGTGCAGTAATTGCCATTGTAGTATCAGTTTGATTAAACGATAAATTATTTTTTGGAGAAGTCAGGAGACTTCAGCGAATCGATTAAACAAAAAATTGAACATCGGCCTAAACCTGATGTTCAATTTTTATTTATCAATTCAAGTTGTGATTCAGTCTTTTGTGTCTGCGTCAACAGCTTTTTTTGCTTCTTCCTCTTCAGTAAGTTTAGCATCTTCTTTATCTCTCTTTCTTTCGGAAAGGCCTTCTTCGATTGCTTCGCCAAAAGCTTTCACTAATAAAGAAACTGACTTGAAAGCATCATCATTAGCTGGGATAGGGAAGTCCACCTCATTTGGGTTGGAGTTAGTATCTACTAATGCGAAAACTGGGATCCCAAGTTTTTGAGCTTCAGCAATTGCGATATGTTCTCTTTTGATGTCCACTATGAATAGGGCAGCTGGAAGTCTACTTAGGTCAGCAATTCCGCCTAATACAGTCTCCATTTTTTCCTTTTGACGGGAAACCATCAATCGCTCTTTTTTCGCAAGATTCTTGTAAGCTTCCTCACCCATCAATCTGTCAAGTGAAGACATTTTCTTCAATGACTTGCGGATGGTTGCAAAGTTAGTCATCATTCCACCTAACCATCTTTCTGTTACGAAAGGCATGTTAAGTCTTTTTGCTTCTGCGGCTACAAGATCTTTAGCTTGCTTTTTAGTGGCGACGAACATCACCTTTTTGCCTGAGCGTACGATTTGCTTGATTGCGTTAGATGCTTCGTCGAGGCAAGCAAGCGTTTTGTTAAGATCGATAATGTGGATGCCATTTTTCTCCATGAAAATGTATGGAGACATTCTTGGATCCCACTTTCTCGTCAAGTGCCCAAAGTGGACACCAGCATCTAGTAAGTCTTTGTATTCTATTTTGGCCATGAATAAATATTTTTTCTGATATATAAGAGTAGAATCCCGAATTAACGCTTAGAGAACTGGAACTTTCTTCTTGCTTTCTTACGTCCTGGCTTCTTACGTTCTACCATTCTTGGATCACGAGTAAGGAATCCTTCTTTTTTCAAAGCGCCTCGGTGCTCAATGTCAAACTCACATAGTGCTCTAGAGATAGCCATACGGGAAGCTTCTGCTTGACCTGTACTTCCTCCTCCATCTACATTGATTTTGATGTCATAGTTGCCATCCACGCCTACTAATGCAAGTGGCTGCTTTACTACGATCTGGTGCAAATCAAATGGGAAGTAAACTTCCAATGATCTATTGTTAACGGTAATTACACCATTGCCTGGACTCATATAGATCCTAGCTACAGATGTTTTTCTTCTACCGATTTTGTTAATGATTTCCATTAAATAGACGATTAAAGCGTGATAGATTTAGGCTGTTGCGCAGTATGAGGATGCTCAGATCCTTCGTAAACGTACAAGTTGCCGTATAATTTTCTTCCCAATCTGTTCTTAGGCAACATGCCTCTTACAGCCTTCTCTATCAAAATCGTTGAAGATTTCTCTTTCAATAATTTTGGTGTTGAAATTCGCTGTCCACCTGGGTAACCTGTGTGTCTCACATAAATTTTGGAGTTCCACTTGTCACCAGTTAACCTGATTTTGTCTGAGTTGATAACAATGACATTGTCACCACAATCAACGTGTGGGGTGAAGCTTGGCTTCGTTTTCCCTCGTAAGATTTTCGCTACCTCACTAGCAAATCTACCTAAAACTGCAGCTTGGGCATCCACAATAACCCATTGCTTGTCTACAGTTGCGGTATTTGCTGATACGGTTTTATAGCTTAAAGTATCCACTGTGTAACTGTTTAATATTTAGCTTGTTAAATTTATTTCACCCTCAAAAAGGGACACAAAGATAGAAGTATTTTATTTTCGATCCAAAATATTTCCAATACTAAGTCCTAATTTTCACTGGCTTAGACCCAAAATGCACTTCAACGTCTCCATTCCTACTTATTTTATTTTAATTCTTGTGATTAACTCGTTTTTTCGAGCTGATTTACCAGAACTTGGAAATCTTTCGGGTAGGGTGCGATCACGTTAATTCCTGTACCATCTACCCCTAGAAATCCAATCGAATAAGCATGCAAGGAAACTCGCGGCATGATTGGTTGCTCTTCAGTATCTTTCTTAAGATTAAAGCGGCGCTTGAGTGAAGAAAGGTATAAGGGGTTGCCACCATATAAAGTATCTCCGCATATCGGAGACTTGAGGTAGGTCAAGTGTACACGAATCTGATGCAGTCGCCCTGTGATAGGCTTACACTCGACTAGTGTGTGTGCATAATAGGTTTTCAATGTATTGAACACCGTTTGTGCTGGCTTTCCCTCTTTACTGACTTTAGCTATCCCTTTATTGTTTGCAAGTAGATTTCTGTTGACCAGTTCATCTTTGAATTCCTTGATCCCCTCTACTACTGCATGATAGACTTTGTCCACTTTTCTGCTTTCAAACTGCATCGCCAAATGCCTGTAGGCGACTGGATTCTTGGCAATCACCAGACATCCTGAGGTTTCCTTATCCAATCGATGGCACAGTTGAGAATCGGTGGTGTGTGCCTTGGCTAAGTCCAGAATGTTCTGCGCTTCATGCCTGTCGTCTAAGCTTGACAGGTAGGGCGGCTTGTTGATCACCAGGTAATCCTCATTTTCAAACAGAATGAGTTTTTCAAAATCTACTTTCTTCATGGATTCTCCCGCCTCTTTTAAAGAGGGTGCAAATGTAGGTAAAAAAACGTCGGGTAAAAATTTGCCTGAGATTTTCCTTTTAGACTTTTGGTCTTACTTTTTCTTCAAGGATATTTTTTTTCGCTAATGGTAGCGAAAAACTAAAAATTGACCCTTTTCCCAAAGTAGATGTTACAGAAATCTTGCTTTTATGTCCCTCTAGAATATGCTTTACTATAGCTAAACCTAATCCAGTACCCCCTTTTTCCTTGGATCTACTTTTCTCCACCCGATAGAATCTCTCAAAAATCCGCTTGATATCTTCGGCAGGAATTCCCTGGCCGTCGTCTTTAATGTCCAGCTGAATGCTGTTTTTATGCAGCTTTAAAGTCACGTGGACTTCGCCCTTTTCATCGTTATACTTGACTGCATTGACGATCAGGTTTTGACACACTCGATAGATTTTAGACCGATCCCCCGAAGTGAGGTAGCTTTTTCCTTCTTCGAATTCAAAATGGATTTTCATTTCCCGTTTGGAAGCTTTGTCCTCCAGCTGATCAATGACTTCGAGCAAGAGCTCTTTGAGGTCAAATTCTGTAAAGTTAAATTTGATTACGCCACTTTCCATTTGACTTAGAGTAAGTAAGTCTTGCACCAATACATCCAAAGAGTCTAGATTTTTGGCTGCACGCTTGAGGAATTTCATTCGTACATGCTTGTCATCGATGGCTCCATCTAAAAGTGTATGAATGTAGCCCTGAGTTGCGAAAATAG
The DNA here is from genome assembly GCA_963926065.1 of uncultured Algoriphagus sp. Classification (GTDB taxonomy): domain Bacteria; phylum Bacteroidota; class Bacteroidia; order Cytophagales; family Cyclobacteriaceae; genus Algoriphagus. The sequence continues at coordinate 4,554 of CAWUWQ010000294.1, read as the reverse complement.
GTGTTTTCAACTCATGGGAAATATCTGCAATAAATTCTCTGCGGAATTCCTCATTCTTCTGAAGGGTCTCGATTTCTTTTTGTCGGGCTATCGCATAGGAATTAATGACCTTATTGATCTTGCGAAGAGGGGACATTGAGCTTTTTTTACCTTTTTCATTGATCTCAGAAAGGTCTTTTCGCTGAATCTTCTCCAAGAGGGTATAAATATTTCCAATCTCTTTGAATACCAAGAAATCAAGCGTAAATGCCATTAAGATATAAGCTGAAGAAAAGGAAACCCCCCAGGCCACCAATAGAATAATAAAAGTGGACTCCTCTATTAGCGATAAAAAAGCCACAACCAAGACGGAAGTGGCTAGTGCTAATACTAAAGATATTCCCTTGGAACTTGAAAGCATTTTTATCCTAATTCGAATTTGTATCCTACGCCTTTGACAGTTGTAATATAGTCATCTCCGATCTTTTCTCTTACTTTCCGAATGTGAACATCTACTGTTCGTGCGAGGACAAATACATCTACTCCCCAGATATTTTGAAGAAGTTCGTCCCTGCTAAATACGATGTTCGGATTTTTTGCCAAAAAGTAAAGCAATTCAAATTCTTTCTTTGGAAGCGTAATTGTCTTTCCTGACTGGTCCACGGTATAGCTACCCCTGTCAATCAATAAATCTTTGATTTTGATCTGAATCTGCTCTTGCTCTTTTTTTGACTCTCTTCGGAAAAGCGCTGAAATTCTACTCATCAAGGCTCTTGGCTTAATCGGCTTGGTGATGTAATCATCTGCTCCCACATCAAAAGCAGCTACTTCTGAATACTCCTCCATTCGAGCAGTGAGGAAAATAATAAAAGCATTCTTCAACTCTGGCATCTGCCGAATTTGCAGACAAGTCTCAACACCATCTTGATTAGGCATCATGATATCCAGGAGAATCACATCTGGGAGAAATTTAGCAGCTATTTTTACACCCTTGATTCCATCCTCGGCTGTAGCCACTTCATAACCTTCTTTTTGGAGATTATATTTTAAAATTTCAACAATATCTGGCTCATCATCTACGACTAGAACTTTGATCTTTTGTTTATCACTCATCCCGAATAATTAATGTTACCCTTAAAATTAATGAATATTTAGCCATAGCAACCAAATAAAAATTTGTTGTAGGCTACTTTTAAGATAAAAAATCCTTTTACAATGTCTATGTTATTAAAAGATTAAGGCAGGGTTACCTAATTGTTTCGCAAACCTTTGGCGGAAACTAAGTCTAAGTTTAAGGAGCCGAGGAAAAGATTCGCCTTGATTTTAACCGGTATTTTATTCTGATCTTTAGTTACCCATACTTTGATAGGATAGTTACCACGGAAGAGCTTGTTTGGGGGGATTTCGGGGGAGAAAATGTAGGTTTCTTTTACACCCATTTTGGTTTCGAGCTTCTCGGTTCCTTCGTAGATTAATTTTATGTTATATAATTCCTTATCGAAGAATCCCTTGATCATCACTATTTCTCCAGGCTTTAATTTGGACAGATTTAGGGACCTCAAATAGTAAAACCCACTTACCAAATCCTGTACCTCGGTTAGTAAATTATATTCTCGAGCCTCTTTTAGATTCTTGTTCTCGCGATCATAAAGCTCCAATCGGGCTTTTTTATTTTTCTGGTCAAAATAGACTAATTCATGTTTCCGGTATCTACCCTCTTCGATATGTCTATAAGATTGATAGGGGAGAAGGGTTTGGGGATTTAGATAGGTTCCCCAATTGTCATTTACCTTACCAAAGATCGTGGCAGCGCCTTTGGTCTTTCCATATACATCTATTTTATAGTGTGGGAGTTCCTCTTGATTGTGTGGTCGTTTGGAGATTTGAAGCTTTGCGTCAGCAAGATCAAGCCAGCCATAAGACACTTCAAAGTTTAATTCCTCTCCATAAGTGAAAGCTGTGTTTTTGGGGGATTCTTGTCCCAATAGTGGTAGAGCAATTAATAGTAAAGCAAAAAAAAGGGAATAGCGGATTTGATTCATATATTTCTTTGACAATACCTGACGATTTTTTGGTTTTTTATCAAGTATTACGAAAAATTATGCCAGAAGGCGATTAAAATTACGAATTTGGTCCTCCAAAACAATAGGGTATACTTCTTTGGTTTGGATTTGGTGTTTACCTAATTTCACTTAACTAGTCATTCTTCAAACGAAAACTCATGAGTAATAACGCAGAAAAATTAAAAGCACTTCAATTGACAATCGATAAGCTAGAAAAAACTTATGGAAAAGGCGCAGTAATGAAGTTGAGCGATAATAAAGTACAGGACATTCCGGCTATTTCTACGGGATCGATAGGCTTAGACATCGCATTGGGCATAGGAGGAATTCCTCGTGGTCGAGTGATCGAAATTTACGGTCCAGAATCCTCAGGTAAAACTACCCTTACCCTACATATGATTGCTGAGGCCCAAAAAGCTGGTGGAATGGCGGCATTTATCGATGCGGAACATGCATTTGATAAGGCCTATGCTGAAAAACTAGGTATTGACACTGAAAATCTCCTAATCTCTCAGCCTGATAATGGAGAGCAGGCACTGGAAATCGCTGAGCATTTGATCAGATCAGGTGCAATCGACATCATCGTGATTGACTCCGTAGCGGCATTAGTGCCAAAAGCCGAATTGGAAGGAGATATGGGTGATAGCAAGATGGGACTTCAGGCAAGATTAATGTCGCAAGCTTTGCGAAAGCTCACGGGAGCAATTAATAAGACTGGATGCTCTTGTATTTTCATTAACCAACTTCGAGAGAAGATAGGGGTTATGTTTGGAAACCCTGAGACCACTACTGGTGGTAACGCATTGAAATTCTATGCTTCGGTAAGATTGGATATTCGAAGAATAGGTCAGATCAAAGAGAGCGCAGATAATATTTTAGGTAACCGTACCAAAGTGAAGGTGGTGAAAAACAAGGTTGCTCCTCCGTTCAAAGTGGTTGAATTTGACATTATGTACGGTCAGGGGATTTCTAAAGTAGGGGAGATTATTGACCTTGGTGTAGAGCTGGAGATTATCAAAAAAGCAGGTTCATGGTTCTCGTATAACGGTGAGAAACTTGGTCAAGGAAGAGAAGCTTGTAAAAATTTGTTATTGGATAATCCAGAATTGATGGACGAATTAGAGAAAAAAATTAAAGTCGCATCAGGGCTTAGCGCTATTGGGGCTAAACCAGTACAGGAAGAGATGGAATAAGTCAAAAAGTAATTAAAAAAAAGGGGTTTCAAAGCCCCTTTTTTTATGCTGTTCGGATTGCTTCTACAGGATCCATTCGTGCAGCTAAAGTGGCAGGAACGATTCCCGAGACCACTCCTATAATCGATGATACGCCTAGGCCTAGTAGAATATTACCGAAAGAAAGAACGATATCTAAAGTGCCTATCTCTACAAAACTCAGGAAGAATACCAAAACGATTCCAGCAATTCCTCCAATAAGACTCAAGAATATTGCTTCAAAAAGAAACTGGAATAGAATAAAATAATTCTTGGCTCCAAGAGACTTCTGAATACCAATAATATTGGTGCGTTCTCTAACGGAAACGAACATGATATTCGCGATTCCAAATCCACCTACAAGGATTGAAAAGCCTCCAATAACCCAGCCAGCCACACTAATTACATCAAATATAGACCCGATAGCATTTTGAATAAATTCAGTTTTATTTAACGCAAAATTATCATCCTCAGTGGGTTTTAGACCTCTTTTCGCTCGAAGTAAGCCGGTCATTTCATTTTCCAAAGCGATCAATCCAATATCATCTGTTTTTCCTTTTACGGAGATCGATGGCTCAATTCCGTTTCTACCAGTGTAGTACATTTTGTTGAAAGCTCCATAGGGAATCAGGCAAGCTTCATCTTTAGAAGGTAGGTCAAATAATCCTTCACCCTCTTCCTCGAAGACTCCAATTACCACGAATTTCATCCCTTTTATTTTGACTTCTTTGCCTATGACTTCCTCTCTAGGGTAAAGCGTATTTGCAATTTTCCGACCCAGGATTGCGAAATTCCGAGCTGCATTGATTTCGGATTCTGAAAAGTATCTGCCTTCTTCTAGCGCTACTTCGAAAACATCCTGATAGGTATAAGCTACTCCGGTCAATTGCATTCCTTCATAGGCATTACTTCCAGCTTTGATTATGGTATTCGCTGAAGCAGATACCGTCACGGCTTCAGCGTTGGTTAGTCGCTCCTTAAGAAATTTATATTCAGCGACTGTTCCAGGAGGTCTTCTAAAATATTTCCACCATGGGAAATTCCGGGGAGGTCCATCGGTAGCAAAAGGAAAACGATCCACTCGGATGACATTGGTGCCTAAAAAAGAGAAGGAAGATCTAATATTATTTTCCAGCGAGTCAACTAAAGTGAATACCGCTATAATCGCGAAAATACCTACCGTGACCCCGAGAAGTGATAGGATCGTACGGGTTAGATTAGATTTTAGTGCGGAAATTGCAAACCTGAAACTTTCCCAAGTAAGTTTGAAAAAGAGCATAATGTTAATAGTTGGTTAAAAC
>CAWUWQ010000293.1:0-3496 GCA_963926065.1 uncultured Algoriphagus sp. | reverse complement strand
ATTGACAGTAAAGTGGAGTGACTCATAGAGGTTGAATAAAGATCATCAGTTTTTTAAGTTAGCATAGTCAGCTTTAGCATGCAAAAGGAATGTTTTTTCTGTAAAAAATGTGCAAAATAAAGTTGAACTATAAAAGATTTTATTTAAGATGAAACAATCTATAAAACTAATAAACAACCTAAAAAATGAATAAATAGAATGGATTACAATTGAAATAGCTTTCTATGCAATGAAATATTTTTTTTCAGAAATATGATTTTGTAAAGTTTTAACCAATAAAAATCATATATTATAAATACTAAACCAACATATTTATGAAAAACTACAAACACCTTTTGGTATTCCCGGCACTTCTGGGATTGGCAGTGTCTTGCGCTGAGATCATCGAAAATGATCCGGTTTTATTTGAAAAGACTACATCTGCACTACAGCAAAATTTTGTACCGGGTCAGCTTTTAATTAAGCTGAAAACGGTGACTACTAAATCTAGAATATCGGATGATATTTTGGCCTCTGTGGAGGCTACTATCGTGGAGGAGATTAAGACAGGAGCGATGCAACTTGCGAATGCCAGAAAAGGAGGAAAAACTGGAGACTTGATTCTGGTGGATTCAAAATTAGGTACTATGGAGGCTATCGAAAAGTTGAGATCAATGCCTGAAGTTGAGTATGCGGAGCCAAATTGGATCTATCAGCATTTTGCTACCTCCAACGATCCTTATTTTACAGGAGGTCAACTTTGGGGAATGTCTGCTGGGGAGAATCAATTTGGTAGCCGAGCAGCAACTGCTTGGGCTAATAATAAAACTGGAAATGCAACCGTCTATGTCGGTATAATTGACGAAGGCTATATGTATACTCATGAAGACCTCGCTGCTAATGCGGGTGTAAATCCACTTGAAATAGCTGGAAATGGTGTTGATGATGATGGGAATGGATTAATTGATGATGTATACGGCTGGGACTTTGACGGCAACAACAATACAGTATTTGACGGAACCGGAGATGATCACGGTACTCACGTTGCGGGAACTATCGGTGGCAAAGGTGGAAATGGAAAAGGAGTAGCTGGGGTAGTTTGGAATGTGAAATTGTTAGGAGCCAAGTTTCTTGGGTCTCGAGGTGGTACTACATCCAATGCAATCAAAGCTGTGGATTACTTCACAGACTTGAAGCAAAGCCAAAGTCTTAATATCGTCGCTACTAACAATTCTTGGGGTGGAGGAGGATTTTCTCAAGCGCTTAAAGGTGCAATTGATAGAGCTAATGCTGAAGGGATTTTATTTATTGCAGCAGCTGGAAATTCTGGAACTAATAATGATGCCAGCGCTAGTTATCCTTCAAATTATGATAGCCCGAATGTGATTGCAGTAGCTTCTATTACTAGTAGCGGTGCATTATCAAGCTTCTCTCAGTATGGAGCAACTACTGTAGACATCGGAGCCCCGGGATCTGGAATTTGGTCATCCGTACCAGCAGCAATTGGGAAAGGAAAAAATGCAACAGTAGGATCTGGCTATGCTAGTTACAATGGGACTTCAATGGCAACTCCTCACGTCACTGGAGCTGCTGCACTCTATGCATCCCTGAATCCTAATGCTACTGCTGCTGAGATTAAAGCCGCACTTTTGAATTCCGCTACGCCAACCCCGTCTTTGGCGGGAAAGACTGTTACTGGTGGAAGATTAAATGTTTCTGGCTTTTAATTAAATCAATAAAGATTCAATCAAAAGAGAGTCTCCACAAGAGACTCTCTTTTTTTGCTAAACCACGCTCGATTAGACCATGAATATTGGTTTTTCGTGTGGGGTAATTTTTGATACAAATGATTGAATTTGATAAGGCAAAACCCTGACATTACATCTCTGATTTTTTATTTCCCCTAGTTCCCGTATTTTTGGGCTTTCTTAAAAATAGCATTTCTAATTTTAGTTTATGGCATATTTATTTACTTCAGAGTCCGTTTCTGAGGGGCATCCAGATAAAATCGCAGATCAAATCTCTGACGCGCTGATTGACAACTTTTTAGCTTTTGATCCTAATTCCAAAGTGGCTTGTGAAACGTTGGTTACCACGGGTCAGGTGTTCTTGGCAGGTGAGGTAAAGTCAGATATTTACCTTGACGTTCAGAAAATTGCCCGTGACGTGATCAATCGTATTGGATACACTAAAAGTGAATACATGTTCGAAGGTAATTCTTGTGGAGTACTTTCTGCGATTCATGAGCAATCTTCAGATATCAATCAAGGTGTGGATCGTGCAAACCCGGAAGAGCAGGGAGCAGGAGATCAGGGAATGATGTTTGGCTATGCTACAAACGAAACAGAAAACTTTATGCCGCTTGCGCTGGATCTTTCGCATATGATCCTTAAGGAGCTGGCAGCAATGCGTAGAGAAAATAAAGAGATTATTTACCTCAGGCCAGATTCCAAAGCACAAGTAACCATTGAATACAGCGATGACAACGTGCCCCAGCGAATCGAAGCAATCGTGGTGTCTACCCAACACGATGATTTTGACGAAGAAGCGACCATGCTCGCTAAGATCAAATCGGATATCATTTCGATCTTGATTCCAAGAGTAAAAGCTCAGCTCAAGCCGGAGCTTCAGAATCTTTTCACTGACGATATCAATTACCACATCAACCCAACTGGAAAGTTCGTGATCGGTGGACCCCATGGCGATACTGGTTTGACTGGTAGAAAGATCATTGTGGATACCTACGGGGGAAAAGGCGCACACGGTGGTGGAGCTTTTTCAGGAAAAGATCCATCCAAAGTGGATCGATCAGCAGCTTATGCAACACGTCATATAGCGAAAAATATGGTAGCCGCGGGAATCGCAGATGAAATATTAGTTCAGGTGTCTTATGCCATTGGTGTTGCGGCTCCGATGGGAATCTATGTGAATACTTATGGTACATCCAAAGTAGATTTTCACGATGGAGAAATAGCTAAAAAAGTTGAGGAACTCTTCGATATGCGTCCTTATGCAATTGAGCAGCGACTGAAATTGCGCAATCCGATCTATGAAGAGACAGCCGCTTATGGGCATATGGGAAGAGTAAATGAAGTGGTGAGGAAGACGTTTTATTCACCTTATCGAGATGAGATTGTTTTGGACGTGGAGCTCTTCACCTGGGAAAAGCTCGATTATGTCGATCGAATCAAATCGGCATTTGGAATCTAAAAATGGTAGCCTCTCGAATTTCGGGAGGCTTTTTTTATGCTCAAAAGTTAATATTTTTTTCTAAGAAGGTAATTTGACTTATTAGGAAAAGGTCTTCAAATTAAATCAGGTAAATTAGGTTTTAAGTATATCTTTTGAAAATGAAAAAACTAGGAATAATTGGGTTGCTAATCTTGCTAGCAAATTCTTTATTTGGTCAGGAGCAACCCTACATCCAACTGAATATCAAGGAAAATATTTTTGTTCAAAAAATAAGTTTTCTTCAGGAATCCAAAGTGCTTACTAAGCAAGAGGTTCAGAAACTTAT
>CAWUWQ010000292.1:0-6501 GCA_963926065.1 uncultured Algoriphagus sp. | reverse complement strand
CTGATTTTCTATGAATTTAAGTAATAATTGAACGCCAAATGCAGTTCCTGTTTTTGTTTTTGAAAATTCGCTATCTCCATAAGCTACTCCTGCGATATCGAGATGAGCCCAGTTTGGATGCTCATGAATAAACGCTTCTAAAAATTTTGCTGCGGTGATCGCACCTGCAATAGGTTTGCCGTGATAATTTTTTATATCAGCGATTTCGCTATCCATTTCTTTGCGATAGCTTTCCCACATTGGCAATGGCCATACTTTTTCACCTGACTCCATTCCAGCAGTCTGGAGTTGCAAGCCTAATTTTTCAGAATTAGAGAAAAGTGCTCCGCATTCGTAACCAAAAGTTCCGACGCTGCTACCAGTCAGTGTAGCAAAATCAATGATTTGATCCGGGTTGTATTTTTTAACTAAATAGGAAAGACCATCCGCTAAAATCAGCCTGCCTTCTGCATCGGTATCAATGACCTCAATACTCAATCCTGCATGACTTTGGATTACTTCACTAGGCAAATAGGCGTCTTTATCGATCGCATTTTCCACCGCGGGTACTATTGTAGTTAAGTTAATTGGAAGTTTTAGTGCAGCGATCAATTGGGTCGCTGCAAGGACTGTCGCGGCACCTCCCATGTCGGATTTCATATGCACCATTCCTTGGGTTTTCACATTCAAACCACCTGTATCAAAGGTGACTCCTTTACCCACTAAGCCCAAGTGAAACTTAGCATCAGGATGTTTATAGTTTAGAATGATAAATTTTGGTTCTTTGGCACTTCCTCTTCCTACAGCTAGGAAAGCCTCCAGACCTTCTTGCTTTGCTTTCTCAGAATCAAAAACAGTGACTTTTAAGTCAAGCGTTTGGCTAAGTTTAGTTGCCCAGTCTGATAAATATTCTGGGGTCAAAACATTTGGAGGAAGATCTACTAAACGGAAAGCTTCAATTTTCGCTTTAGCGATTTCTTGCGCACGAGTCACGATCAATTCAAGATTTTCTAATGCGCTGCTAACTTCACAGCTCAGTTTTGAGAAATCTTTTTTCTTGTCTTCTGCTCTTTTGAAAAAATCTAAAGAATAGCCGCCAAGTTGGAAGCCCACCAAAGCAGCTTCAACTTGAATAGAGGTAAATGCTTGTGCGAAATCAATTTTCACCGCATTCGTGATTAGATCAGCTTGTTTGGAAAGGATTCTGCGAAAACTTTTTTCAATCGATTCAGATTTTGGAGACTTTCCCAATCCCACGAGCAAGATTAAAGCGTCTTCTTGTTGAAAGAGATAGGTTGAATCTTTCTTCGCTGAAAATATTGCAGTCGACAGCGTTAAATTAGGAAGTTTTTCTTTCATTATTTCTTGAAAGAAATCCTCAATAACCGGAATAATCCGAAGGTCTAGAGCGGAGTTTGAATGATTAGTTACTATTAATTTCATTTTGTTTAAGATTCACTGTTGCTGAAGAAAAGCCATTCGATAGCTTTCGGAAATTCATCACTCCAATAGACTTCATTATGCTTTCCATCCATATTTATATTTAGGCGAATTTTCATTTTTCCCTGAAGACTTTCGCGCTTAAGAAGTCGTTTTTGCAATTTGGTGACATGAGTGATCATGGTTTCGCTTTCATCACCACCTGCATACAAGTATAGTCTTGTTTCCAAAGGTTCAAAGAAGTCGAGGAAACCCAATTTAATTTTTGGAATTACCCAAAGGGAAGGGGAGAAAACCATCAACTTCCCGAAAACCTCCGGGTAAATCAGTCCTGAGAAAATACTGACCAAACCTCCCATGGAACTCCCACCTATTCCCGTTGATTCCCGATTCGATTTGGTTCGGAAAGTTTTATCCACAAAGGGCTTCAAGGTGTCAGTCAAAAACCGAATGTATTGCTTTCCTGAACCTGTTCCCAAGAGTGTTCTACCCACATTATATTCTTGTAATCGTTCCGATTCGGCATGCTCTACTGCGATGATGATGATCTTTCCAATCCCGTAATCTGACATAACAGCGAGCTTCTTATCAATCTCCCAATTACCAAAATCAGCATTTTCATTAAATAGGTTTTGGGCATCTTGGAGGTAAAGGACTGGATAAGATTCCTCACTTGTATCGTAATCGTGAGGTAATAGAGCCCAGATTTTTCGTGTTTTGTTAAGTTGGGGGATTTCAAATTCCTCAGAGATCAACTGAATTTTTGGAAGTTGACTCGGTCTATATGGAAGCCAGTTTTTTCGCCATTTGGCCACTTTTTCTATCCTCAGTAGTTTTTCATCGTTCCAATGTCTATTGGGCGTTTTATTGCCGTATTGATCGATTTCAACCTCTGACCAATCTCCTTTAGTAAACTTGTAGGTTAGGTCTTTTTTAAATTCTTTTCCTTCGGGAAACTGAAACTCATATTTTCCTTTGGATATTTTCTTCATTAAGAACTTGTAATCCTGAGTCTTCCAATCATTAAAATTTCCAGAAATAAAAACCGGCCGCTCGTCATCATCTGGCGTATTTAGGATCAGTCTTTTAGCCTTTATGGATTTATTTTTACTAGTATGTGTAGTTTCGGAGCTCATATTAGGGTGATAGCTTTCGCTTTCTGAGATGCAAAAATAAGACATCAACTGAGAATGTCTTTAAATTGGCGCTTTCTTATATTTCTTGATCGGACCTAAATCGGATTTCTTCTGGATAAGGAAACGCATGAAGAAGTTCTCCGGCATTAATTTTTTCTTGAATTTGTTTCCAATGATCAGCATCAAAAAGCTCATTATGATACGAAATAAATGCCTCTTTGATATCGGCTCTTCCGATCATCCAGCGTTTGAATTCTGAAGGGAAGACATCGTTTTTTGCAATGGAATACCATGGCTCTGGTGCATAAATTTGCTCGTAGTTTTCTGCCTTTGGTTTGTTTCTAAAATTCATTTCAGTTAGAAACTCGATCTCATCATAGTCATAAAAAATCACTCTTTTTTGTCGGGTCAATCCGAAATTCTTTGTCATCATATCACCTGGAAAAATATTAGCCTTGGCTAATTGGAGGATTGCTGATCCGTAATCAATTGAAGCCTTAATACCTTCTTCTTGGCTGCACTGTTCTAGAAAAATATTTAATGGGATCAGTCTTCGTTCTGTATATAAATGTTTGATTATAAGCTCTTTTTCAGTGATCTCAATTAGCGAGTTTGCCGTATTTCTAAGCTCCGTCAAGAGCTCTGGATGAATTCGCTCAATTGGAAAGGCTAAAATTTCGAATTCATGGGTATCAGCCATTCTTCCCACCCGATCATGCAGGGATACTAATTTGTATTTTTCTTTCACCTCTTGTCGAGTCATATTTTTGGGAGGCTCAAAATGATCCTTGATCAATTTGAAAACGATATTCAAGGAAGGCAATGTGAAAACGGTCATCACCATCCCCTTAATACCGGGCGCGATTAAGAATTGATCATCAGAATCCTTTAAATGAAGTAATAAATCGCGGTATAGGAGAGTTTTTCCATGCTTGTTGAAGCCGATGGCATTATATAATTCGTGGATCTTTTTATGGGGAATTACGGAGCTTAAAAATGCGACGATTTGAGATGGGATTTTCGACTCGACCATAAAGTACGACCGGGTAAAGCTGAAAATATTACTCATGATGTGTGGATCAAAAATCAAAGTGTCCACAAAAACACCTTTTGGTCCATGCATGATTGGAATAATGAACGGCATCCACTTATGGCCTAAAAAAGTCCTTCCAATTAAATAAGCAGCTTTATTGCGATAGAAAACAGGTTTCAATAATTGTGTCGTCGTATCAGGAGCTATTTTGTATCTACTTAGAATGACTTCTTTGACACTATTCACCAAGAAACGAACATCTTGCTCTAGGTTCATATATGGGCTCCCGAAATCATAATCAGTTAAAATTTGTCGAATGATTTGTTCAACTCCTAAGTAAGCTGGATAGGTCTGAATAAGCTCACTATTTTCTGTGATTTCTATGGAATCGAAGCCTTCTACTACAAACATAAAATCTTCATTTACTACCTTTTTAGGAAGTATTTTCCGGACCACGGAGTTGAAAAAGGTTTCTGCCAGCTCAACGTTATACATACCTAAAATCAATTTGGAATAGTGATTCTTTACATATACCCAGCTTGAGGGTTCGGTGGCATGATGTTTCAGGATTTCTGTGCACTCTTCTGATAAGGGCACTAAAAGGTCTTTATAAAGCCTTAGCCGTTGCCGATGTATAAGCTGTATTTCGATCCAATTTTGCTCTTGGAAATACATCGGAACAAGTTTCGTGTAGGTATCGAAAAATCGCATATAAGTTTTAAATCCTTGTAGGATTTTTTCGGCCAAAGAGATTGCTAACGTTTGAGGCATGGGAATAGATTGAACCTGTAAATAAGGGGAAAGCTAAATCTGGAAAAAATTTATACTGTTTTAAAAATAATTTTTTGTTCCAAAAAGCAGTTTAAACTTTAAAAATCAATAGTAGAATAAAATTCAGAAAATCTTTCGCAATCGATTGTTTGGAGTATATGAAAACATTTTATACTTTTCGGAAGTATTCATCACAGAATATCTACAATAGGTTTAATAGGTTTGAGAGCAGGAAAAGGCCGGGATTTTATCCAGGCCTTTTTTGTTTTTCAGTGGTGGCTGATTAGCTTGAATTTTTAATTTGATGATTATGAAGGATTTGAAATTGACTTTGGGTTTTTGTTTTTTAATAATCTTCGCTGCATTGTTTGGAGTGGCGTGTACTTCTAACACTTCGGATGAAAGTGTAGAAGGTATTAATCTTGAAATTGATGAGTCAAAGGAGCTTGAATTGAAAAACCAGTTAGACGTAGTTCTAGCTCAAAAAAAGAATTGGTACAATCACTGGAGTAAACTGATTGGTCCTTTTGATTCCAATAATTTTAAAATGGTCTTGACTGATTCGATAGATCCTCAAGAAATGCCTGAAAAAAATCCAATCCTACAAGGTGATCCACTTTTTCCTTATCAATTTGTCCATCCTACAGCAAACGGAACCATAGATATCTACAGCTATAAAATAGAAGCTCAGGATGCTATCGATACTCCTTTCTTGAACCCGGACTCAGAAGTAATTTGGTATCGAGCGGATGGGATGAAAGAGCGATTGTTATTTATGGGGCCTTCTGGCATGTTTGAAGAAGGAGAATGGATCAATGAAAATGAATTTGTGGTTTTGGGATATTTTCAGGAGGAGTCTGGATTTCGTCCTATGGCTTGGTTTATAAATGTAAGTCAACATAAAATCTGGCAATTCAACCTCTCTTCAACCGCAACAACCTATGAGCAGGATTCATACCTTGATCAAAAGATCAAGCAAGTAGCCCTCAATTAAAATGGATTTCGAGCAAGCGATTATTTTTCTAAAGTCTGGTCTTAAAAAACCACTCCCCGGTCAGCTTGCACAGAAAACTATGTCTCCACAGCCTATTGATCCAAGGAGATTCAATTTTAATTTTACTGAAAATCCTAGAAGAGGGGCAGTTCTAATTCTTATTTACCCTGATACTGATCAGGCTTTTTTTCCATTAATCAAGAGACCTATATATTCTGGTGTTCATAGTGGACAGATTGCATTTCCGGGTGGAAAGGTAGAGCTAGAGGATAAGGATATTTCCCACACGGCTGTTCGTGAAGCTTGGGAGGAAGTAGGCATTTTACCTGAAGATGTTGAGGTCCTTGGCCAAATTTCTGACTTGTTCGTTCCGGCGAGTAATTTCCTAGTGAGTCCCATTATTGGGTATTCCGAGCGAAAGCCAGAGTTTATACCAGAAATTAAAGAGGTCGATAGGATTATTGAAACTCCCCTCAAACAGTTATTAGATCTCGATACGAGAAAACAAAAAATATTAGAAATAGGAGGGCTGTTCAAATTGGATACCCCATATTTCGATATCTCGAATGAGGTAGTTTGGGGAGCTACTGCAATGATTTTAGAAGAATTTATCCAGGTTCTCAAAAATGGAAGAAATTAGATTTTTTGGGGATATTGGTCTTTTGTTGGTATTGTTGCAGGAACCTTTAAAAGTCTATGGAAGAAAGTCCCTTACTCACAAATGATGCAGTAGTTTTCGGCTTGCTGATGGCCACATTGGCGTTAATTTTTTTAACATCAGCAAGCGATCATCCCTTTTGGAAGAAATTTTACTCAGTTGTTCCTACGGTTTTGCTTTGCTATTTCATTCCCGCTTTATTTAATTCTTTTGGATGGATCTCCGGAGATACTTCTAAACTTTACGGCGTAGCCAGTAGGTACCTGCTCCCTGCGTCCTTGGTATTATTCACGATTAGTATTGATATCAAAGGGATTTTGAAGCTTGGACCCAAAGCTCTTACCATGTTTTTAGCTGGTTCATTTGGGATTATGATAGGAGGTCCAGTGGCCTTGTTTACAGTGGGCTATTTTTATCCAGAACTTCTTGGGGGAAATGGACCTAATGAGGTATGGAGAGGATTATCTACGATTGCAGGTTCTTGGATTGG
>CAWUWQ010000291.1:0-5414 GCA_963926065.1 uncultured Algoriphagus sp. | reverse complement strand
TTGAGTTACCTCGGGATTCTCTACGCATTGTTTTTTGGGTTTATCTTCTTTGGAGAAACCTTTGGAGCAATGTCTTACGTGGGTATGGGATTGGTTTTAGCAGGGATTTTATTGAATTTAAGGGAAAAGTAAGTTTATCATCAGTAGCTAAAGTATTTAGTAAAAATGAAAATCACCAAAGATCTCTATCAATCTTCACTTGCTTTGCTGACTGATTTCTATCAGCTCACTATGGCTTATGCTTATTGGAAATCTGGAAAAGCAGAACAAGAGGCTGTTTTTAGTTTATTTTTTAGAAAGCATCCCTTCCAAGGAGGCTTTACGTTAGCCGCCGGATAGGATTATGTGATTGATTATTGCAGGGATTTTAAATTTGAAAAAGCGGATATCACTTTTTTGGCTGATATGAAATTAAAAGATGGAAGCCCTGTTTTTGAGGAAGAATTTCTGAAATATTTAGCAGCAATGAAATTCACCTGTGATATTGATGCGGTCGAGGAAGGAACAGTTGTCTTTCCAAATTCACCATTGGTTCGGGTCAAAGGTCCTTTGATCCAATGCCAACTTTTGGAAACCGCACTTTTAAATATTCTCAATTTCCAGACCTTAATAGCCACTAAAGCTGCACGAATAAACTTGGCCGCAAAAGGTGAACCCGTACTGGAGTTTGGATTGCGCAGAGCACAAGGAATCGATGGTGCGTTGGCAGCTTCTCGGGCTTCTTACATTGGCGGATGCACTTCGACGAGTAATGTTATGGCGGGGAAGCTTTTTGGGATTCCAGTTGCAGGAACCCATGCCCATAGCTGGATTATGTCCTTTGAGACTGAATTGGAGGCATTTGAAGCTTATGCTGACGCATTTCCAGATCAGTGCATTTTTCTAGTAGATACTTATGATACAATAAATGGGGTGAAGAATGCGATTAAAGTAGGAAATGCACTTCGAGCCAAAGGAAAAGAAATGGCAGGAATCCGAATTGACTCAGGTGACTTGGCTTATTTTTCTAATAAAGCCCGAGAAATGCTAGATGAAGCAGGCTTTCCCGGAGCTAAAATCGTCGCGTCAAATGACTTGGATGAGCATATCATCACTTCCCTCAAAGCACAGGAGGCTTCGATTAATGTTTGGGGAGTTGGGACCAAACACGTAACGGCATATGACCAGCCTGCTTTAGGTGCAGTCTATAAACTAGCTGCAATCCGAAATGAAAAAAGTGATTGGGAGCCAAAAATTAAACTTTCGCAGCAGTCCTTAAAAATAAATATTCCAGGATTCCACAACGTGAAGCGCTACTATTCAAAAGAAAAAGCAGTAGCTGACATGATTTATTTGGAGGATGAAGAAATAGATCAAAAGGGTGTAATCATCATCGATCCTATAGATCCCACTCGAAGGAAGCGCTTGATGCCAGCTTTTTATCAGGAAGAGGTTCTTTTAAAGCCAATTTTCAGAAAAGGTAAGTCTTGCTATGTCTCACCCAGTATGGACGAGATTAGGGCACGATCTAAAAAGCAATTGGAATCTTTAGATAAAACACATAAGCGTCTGGTTAATCCTCACCTCTATCCCGTAGGCTTGGAGGAAAATCTTCATAAGCTACGTATGGAGCTGGTCTTGAAAGCAAAACAATTTGATAATGGAAATGACTAAACGAGATGCACTCCTTATAGTAGATGTACAAAATGACTTTCTTCCGGGCGGGGCACTGGCAGTTTCCTCTGGAGATCTAATCATTCCTTTAGTTAATTTGATTCAATCCAAATTTGATTTTATAGTAGCTTCTCAGGATTTTCACCCAGCAGATCATAAAAGTTTTGCTGCGAATAACTCGGATCGAAAAGTGGGGGATATCATAGACTTGAATGGTCTAGATCAATTTCTTTGGCCTGTTCACTGTGTCCAAGGAACAGATGGGGCTGATTTTTCAAAAGCACTTATACAGGAGAATTGGAATAAAATCTTTCAAAAAGGAATGAACCCAGAAGTAGATTCCTATTCTGGATTTTTTGATAATGCCAAAAGAGGAGATACTGGTCTAGCTAAATTCCTCAAGGAAAATCAAATCGAGCGAGTTTTTATCTGCGGTTTGGCTTTAGATTACTGTGTGAAGTTCACTGCATTAGATGCCTTGAATGAGGGTTTTGAGACATTCCTGATCACAGATGCTACCAGACCGGTAAATGTAAAACCTATAGATGGAGAGAATTCGCTCCGAGAACTCGCAGCGGCAGGAATCAAATTGATTACTAGTAAAGAGCTATAAATACCTGAATATGTTTGAGTACAATCCAGAAAAACACTATCCGACAGAAACTGAAAGTCGAGTCGTCATCCGATTCCAAGATTGCGATCCATTGCGCCATTTGAACAATGCCAAATACTTTGATTACTTTTTCAATGCCAGAGAAGATCAAGTACCAAAGCTTTATGGATTAGAAATCATCGATTTGATTCGAACTTACAAAGCTGCATGGGTGGTTTACAATCATAATATCAGCTATGTCAAGCCCGCAATGGTCGGTGAATGGGTCCGGATTATGAGTCGAACCATCTGGCATAATCATAATACCATTGTGGTGGAATATTACATGACTGATGATTCGAAAACACAGTTAAAAACTATGCTTTGGTCCACTATGCGCTACGTAACTCTAGCAGAAGGAAAATCGACAGATCATACCGGGGCAGTAAAAGATTTTTTAAAAGCCACTTCTGGAAATCTGGACTATTCGACAATCTCAATCAAAGACCGGGTCAAGCAAATTGCGCTAGAGCTTAAGAAATGAGTTGATTTAAATCTGATGAATGTGTCCTATCGGACAAAGCCTGTACATAACCGTACAGGTTTTTCTTTTTTAACTGATTTGATTTCAGGAGATTAAATTTCTTTCAAAATTAATTTTTGATAACAAGTACAATTTCATCTAACCTGCAAATCAGCCTGAATTGTCAAAAACTGTTCGGCTCCGTGACAATCGAACGAAGAACTGTGCTCTTTTGAGACAGCTTTTTTGAGAAAGTATGCGCGACACCAAATTTAATTTGGCCTAGATGTTTTTTTTTTAAAAAATTTGGGATGGAGAAAGGCGAATAAAAATGAAGTCTTGGCATGGATGGTACGGCCTTCGCAAGAGGATGAGCATAACGTAATAACCAACAAAACACTAAACCAACACTATTATGAAAATGCTATTCACTTTCGCACTTGCAGGACTTTTAGCAACCAGCAGTTTTGCTGCCAATGAAAACGAAGACTTGATGGCACTGTCAAGTGTAAATGCAAGATTTCAAAAAGTAAACGTACTCCTTAGAGAGGGTGTAGGTAAGGCTAAGATTGCCATTATGGATGAAGATGGAAAAATGCTTCATCAACGTAAAGTAAGAGTCCAAGAAGACGTGATGGTCCCTTACAACTTGGATCATCTTCCTGTAGGGGAGTATCAAGTAATGATTACTACAGTAGACGAGGAGGTAGTTTATACCGTGGAGACTTTCGAAAGAGTTCCCGAAATCGTAAGCTACCCCTTGATGGCTTATGGAAAATTAATCGATGATCACACCATCAATCTTGCTGTGATCGGATTAAATGAGCCTGGAGTCGATGTAAAAATCAAAATGCAAAGAGGAGGAAAGATTCTGCATGAGGAGAAAATTGACCAAGCTGAAGGTTTCAGCAAAAACTACGTCTTCAAAGGTGTAGATCCTTCAGAAATATATGTGGAATTAAAAGACGCTGCAGGTAGAACCAGAACTCTTTACTTCTAATTCTCAGAATCCTATTAATTCAAGCCCAGTTTCTATAGAAGCTGGGCTTTTTCGATTTTGGAGTACTCATTTATTGAGCATTGAATATGAACTATGATGAGTATTATTTTGATAACATATGAGCGGTAAGCTCTTGAGCGACATGTTCTAAATCAATTCCTAATTGACTTTTATTGACTTCCAAAACCTGATATTTTTCTCGATCAGGCAATTGCTCAAATCCATAATATGCTCCAAGAATTCCTCCTGCCACTGCAGCTGTCGTATCATTGTCCCGACCGTAGTTGACTAGAAAAATCAAACTTCCCATGAAGTCAAAATCAGCATAAATCATAGCGGTGAGTGTCTGAAGCCATATTTCCCCTGCGTGAAAAGGCATGTCTTGCAGCCGCTGATCTAAGCCTTGAAAGGCTGCAATAAGCGCTGGGCTTTCTGCTGTGAGTCCTGTACTTAAACTATCCAGTTTTTTTGATTCCGAGCTGATTAGCAGGGCATTTTCTAGGATACCATTTGCGGTACGTCCCACAAGTCTGCTCTTTGAGTAATTTGAGGGGTCTTTTTGTAGTGCGGCCAAAAGACTGTCAGGAGTAGCTCCCTTTTTCATTCCTGCCGCAGTCATAGCTGCTGCCTGAGCTGTAAGGTCTTTAGCATAACCAATATCATAAATGGACAAGGTGTAAGCTTGTCGATAAGCATATTCTGGATCGCCTGGAAAGTATGAACCTAACGATGGTGCATAAAGCAGACCCGCACAGACCATTTCTCCGCCGTAAAATTTCCCCAGAGAATCAGCATAGCCGACCAGGTTATTTTCCATAAAAGGAACGCTAACTTTCGCCCATTCCTGAAGCCAGCCAAGCTTGAGAGTTACTGATTCAAAGGACTCCGGCAAGGTATCTTTAATAGCTTCGAATTCTTCTGTGTAAATTTCATATTGTGAAAGTATATGCTTGGCAAAATCCTTAGCCTCCAGTTTGGCTGAAGATTGAGTTAGTAAAAATCTACTGGTCAAAACTTTCCATCGGGTATCGTCTGTAGTACCTCCAGACGGAAGATCTGGGACCCAAATTCCTTCAGGCGAAACTTCCCGAACCATGGAGTCAAGCTTGTCTACAAACCCATATTTCGCCGAAATATCTTCTCGAGTCCACATTTCTGTAGGTGCGCCCATCGCATCACCGATAGCCGAGCCAACGAGCATGCCTAAGATTTTGTCATATAGTTCGCTTTCGGTGAGTCCACTGATTTTAAGTTTATCATATTTGGGCTCCTCTTTTTTATTACAAGAGGAAAGAATCAGCATTAAAATTAAAACATAGTAGATTCTTCTCATGAGTTAACCAATTGATGTGAAGCGGATGCGAGGAGTTCTTCTTTTTCTGAAAGATTCAACTGTAGCGGAAGTTGTGCAATTCCAATCAATCTCCGCATAATTTCGATGGCTTCATATTTGTTGATTTTTGCTTCTGAGTAGCTGTTCTTATATTTTTTCAAAAAGTCTGATT
Organism: uncultured Algoriphagus sp.; assembly: GCA_963926065.1. Taxonomy (GTDB): domain Bacteria; phylum Bacteroidota; class Bacteroidia; order Cytophagales; family Cyclobacteriaceae; genus Algoriphagus. Next base: position 141 of record CAWUWQ010000291.1, on the reverse strand, counting down.
TCAGGGAATCGGCTTGTCTACTCAATTTGAAATGGGCAAAAAGGACTCCAAGGTCAAATTCCGGATCTCCCATAAAACCAAACTCTGGATCAATGATTCTGATTTCTTTACCGACTTGAAGCCATGAAGTAGGGTAGAAGT
>CAWUWQ010000290.1:0-15500 GCA_963926065.1 uncultured Algoriphagus sp. | reverse complement strand
TGGCTGGAAAATAAGGAAAAAGTGGAACCCGGAAAGGCCGCTCTAAATCAGGATGATTTTTTCGCAAAGCAAAAAAAGCAATCATCGATACGATGTATAAAGTCAGTGCTCCAAAGCATGCGATGGTAATGATTTCACCAGTTTTGCCTGTCAGTAAAGCCAAAATTCCAATTCCCATATTTACGATCAGGGCATTCACCGGGGTTTTGGTTTTGGCATTGACTTTCCCCACAAATGGGCTGACATAACGCTCTCTTCCAAGCTCCAAAGTAGACCTTCCTGCCGCCAGAATGATCCCATGAAATGAAGCAACCAAACCGAAAAGGCCTACGGTAATCAGTAAATGGTACAGAATATTGCTTTCCCCAACAATCTTAGCTAAGGCTAGCGGTAAGGGCGAATCGGATGGTTCGATACTACCAGGAGGGTAAACGATCGTTTCCCAGCCATCAACTCCAACAGAAGAGGTAAAGGTCAATACACACAAAATCACCAAGGTGAAAATTGCTGAGCCAAATCCTATCAGAATATTCCGTTGCGGGTTTTTAGCTTCTTCCGCTACATTGGCCACGCCTTCGATCGCCAGGAAAAACCATATAGCAAAAGGAATGGCTGCAAAAGCGCCTCCCCATCCATTAGGAAGTGCGTTGGTAGTCAGGTTTTCTACCTCAAAAGCAGTGAAGCTTACTCCTGAGAAAATCAGAAGTTCTATAACAGCGATAATCGTGATCACCAACTCAAAATAGGCTGCGAATTTCACCCCACTAATGTTGATCGTAGTGAAAATAAGATAGGCTGATATCGCAATGGTAGTTACCCCGATTTCTGGAAAAAATACATTGAAATATGCCCCGATAGCCGCCGCGATGGCTGGTGGCGCAAATATAAATTCTATGCTTTGGGCCATCCCGGCCAGAAATCCCCAGTTCTTCCCGAGCCCCAATCGAGCATAATCAAATGCTCCGCCAGCTTTGGGAATGGCACAGGCCATTTCCGTATAGCTAAAAGTGAAAGTCACATACATGATGATGATAAAAAATGTTGCAACGGCCAGTCCAAGCGTTCCTCCTTCAGCCAGTCCCAAGTTCCAGCCAAAATACATTCCCGAAATCACATAGCCGACGCCCAAACCCCAAAGCATAAATGGCCCTAGCGTGCGTTTTAATTCAGTCTTTTCCTGATTCATTACTTAATAGATGGTGGTCAAAAGTATCCTTCAACTGGACACCTGATAATTTCAGTCTCAGTGCTTCTGAGCATAAAAAAGCGAGTTTTTCCGCTGCATAAGCATAGGACAAACCGCCAGTTCGGATATTGGAAATACAATTTCGTTTTTCATCGGTGTTCCCGGTTTTTGGGTTGTATGTCAAATAAATCCCCATGCTGTACGGGGAACTCAAACCGGGTCTTTCCCCGATGAGGATGATAGAGATTTTACTGGAAAATAGCTCCCCTATTTCATCGCTTATTGCTACTCTACCTTGATTAATCAGGCAAATCGGAGCTAATGAAAATCGATTAATCAACGGTAGAAATTCCTCAAGGAAAAAGATAGCATGGGTCGAAATAGCATTTGCAGAAAGACCGTCTGCGATGAGAATGGAAATATTTGCTGGCGTGGGATTTGAATTTTTTATTGTAGCAATGGATTCCTGGCTAAGCTTCCTTCCGAGGTCGGGACGCTTGATGTAGGTCTCCCGATCTTGGGCTTCACTGCTCAACCTCAGATAATCAAGATTCATATTCTCGAGCCCATTTTCCATTATGGTAAAATCTAGCGGAGTCCAAACAGCATCTTTTGCCAATGCATGATCTTTCCGGAAACTCAGCAGTTCTGATGTCTTGAGACTTCCACCCGTTCTTCCTAAGGCGATTCTGGCATCGGTGAACTCTTTTAGTTTTTCCCAGGAATTGGAAGCATCGCTCATAGATCCAGTAGTTTACTTCCTTGCTTTACTTCCAACATTTTCCCGGTTCGATCGGATAGATTCATTTTGAACAGCCATTCCTCAAACTCAGGAGCTCGTTTGAGTCCAAGCACTTGTCGGATATACAATTGATCGTGAAATGATGTGCTTTGATAATTAAGCATCACGTCATCGGCTCCTGGTACTCCCATGATAAAATTACAACCTGCTACTCCTAAAAGTGTAAGAAGATTGTCCATATCATCCTGGTCGGCATTGATGTGATTGGTGTAGCAGATATCACATCCCATCGGCAAGCCCATCAACTTTCCACAAAAATGATCTTCCAGTCCTGCTCTGATGACTTGTTTTCCGTCGTAGAGATATTCAGGACCGATAAAACCCACCACAGAATTGACCAATAATGGCTTATATTTTCTTGCTACAGCATATGCTCTAACCTCACAAGTCTGCTGATCCACACCATGATGTGCATTGGCCGAATGCGCACTGCCCTGCCCCGTTTCGAAGTACATGAAATTCTTACCTACAGTTCCGCGATCTAACTCTATGCCCGCCTGATACGCTTCATCAAGTATTTCCAATGAAAAGCCAAAGCTGGAATTTGTTTTTTCCGTGCCTCCAATGGACTGGAAAATCAAATCCACTGGTGCATTTCTATTGATCAGATCGATCGTAGTGGTCACATGTGAAAGGATGCAGGTTTGAGTTGGGATTTCATACTGATGCCGAAGTTTGTCCAGCATCTGGAGAAGTCTCAATGTAGTGTCTGCTGAATCGGAAACTGGATTAATTCCAATGACCGCGTCTCCCACACCATATAAAAGTCCATCTATCGTACTTGCCATGATTCCCTTGGCATCGTCGGTGGCATTATTGGGTTGAAGTCTCGTAGAGAAATGACCTTTCAGACCGATGGTATTCCTAAATTTTGTGATAATACGGATTTTGGATGCCACTAAAATCAAGTCTTGGTTAGCCATGATTTTGCTGACGGCTGCGACCATCTCGGGAGTCAATCCAGGAGAGATTTCTGTTATTTTAAATCCGTCAGTTTCATATGCTAAAAGCCAGTCGCGAAACCCTCCGACTGTCAAATGAGAAATCGATTGAAATGATTTAGCGTCGTGAGTTTCTTGAATCAGACGAGAAATGGCATCTGTTTCGGACGGAATAATTTCCTCATTTAGAAATTGCTTTAAGGGTGTATCAGCCAAAACCAGCTTAGCGGCAATCCGCTCCTGCTCATTTTTAGCAGCAAGGCCTGCCATCTCATCCCCTGACTTTTCTGGAGATGCTTTTGCCAAAACGCTTTTGAGATCGGGAAAAGAATATTGAAAGTTTCCGACAGAATGCTGATAAACCATTCAATTAAAATGGGTATTTAATCGGGAATTTCCAATAAGGGATGGATTAGTTTGAGGAATTAATGATCTGACAACAATGGTCACAATAGTTGCTCTAGAGTTCACTATTCTCAAGGAGCGCCAAGGGAAACTCTTGGATTCGAACTTAAAGTACTGGCTTTAGTTCCGATTTCAGTTTCTGCTAAACCTGCAGCTCTTAAAAAAGTCGAATATTGACCAAATCGTTGGCCTAGCAATGCTTTTACTTCGAGTATCAGATTTACCTGATTACTTGTGAGACTAGTTGTTCTCATATTACGTTCGTGGTCATTATTATAATTCAAATAGACTATTGGTTCATTAGACCTGTTAACAAAATATGAGTTAAAAGAGCGTTCAACCGGATTTGGCACTGGTAAGTCTACTATAGTATAATCTCTTCCTGCCCGATTTATATCCTACGAACTAGCTGAAAAGCAGGCTGAGACTTTCCTTACTACCGAATTTGAAGGTCGGAGACATCAGAATCGTGTAAGAAAGATCGCTTGTAGTTAAGAGCTCAATAAAAATTAAAAGGCCCGATGAATTTTGAATTCATCGGGCCTTTTAATTCCTAATTCTTTCACCATAGTCTCGATCTCATTTTTTCAATCGGAATTCCCCTGGTTTGACTTCTTGATAGTTTACCTCCAAAGCGGGAAATTGTCTAAGCAATCGTTTAAACTCTCCATTTGGATCCAGTACTACATCACTTTTTTGAATTTGAAGCATTTGAAAAATCCGAGCCTTCTCCGGTAATCCACGCTCTTGTTCCAGATATTCTCGGCTTAGATTATAATTCAAAAAAGGCCCTCCTAAATTTGAATTTTGAAAATAGGAAAGGTCATTCCCCAATACCATCAGGCTTTTTTCGGGCTGATTGCTTGACTGCTTTACGAAGTAATCTCCAGTCATTTCTTGATGCCAAAACCACCAAGTGAAGGCCGGAAAAGCTAAAATCAAAAGCAAAAAGGTGCCATTGGCGATGATCCCAGACCTGAAATAAATGTAAAACTGGCTAATCAGATAAGTCAATACTGGGATGAAAATCACCAGTTGGAAGGCTCCTTGACGCTTGATAATAAGAAATTCGAAGGCAGCAAAGATCAACCATAAGATCACCAAATTACGTTGCTTTTGCTGATTGATCGTTGAGCCTTTCAGAACAGTGGAAACAAAGTATCCCACTACAGCAAGAAGAATAGGGAAAGCTCCAAGCATTAACCAATCGAGACTAGATTGGTAATAATATTTTTCGGACAAGAAGGATAGCGGCCAGATTTCAATAGCCTCTATTAGCCCTTCCGTCCAGAAATAAAAGACTCCGATCAGCAAAATCGGAAGAAAATAGCCAATCAATGAAAGCATCAACTGACGAAATGAAAATCCGCTAATCGCAATACCAGTAAAAATGAGGTAAGGAAGGAATAATAAATAATTTGGCTGAAATCCCGTGGCTATTCCGGCATATAAGCCAATCAAAAGTGTCGACTCAGAGCCTTCTTTTTGTAATACCGTTTGGGAAAACAGCTGGCCTAAAGCCAAAATCAAAAAGCAACTTGCCAATAAAGCCGGGCTGAGGCTGAGCATGTCGAATGAAAAATGAAATAATGCGGCCATGACAATGGCTGGCAAATATGTGTTTTCATCAAAAGCTCGGAACTTGATCAGAATCGAGTTCCAATATAAGATTTGGAAAATAATCAAGATTCTACCGACCAATTCATAGGCTAGGAGACTTCTTCCAAAAATCAAATCCATCAGCATAAAAAAACCTGCTGCCAAGGGGCCCGTATCATCTATGATGTCTTTATAAAGTAGAAAGCCATCTCCTACCCGCTCACCTAAAATCAGCCAAGTCAACTGGGCCGAGGTTACCGGAAAGGGATTGAATAGAAGATAGACCAAAGTCAGTACTAGGAGGTAAATCCCTACACCGATCAGTCTGAAAGGATCATTGACTCTAAAGAAGCTTAACAATTTGATTTAGTAAAAGTGTGCTTGGTTTGCCCGAAATTAACCCATGCCCAACTATTGTGCTAAATTTGTACCATAAATACTTGTAATGGAAAGTAAAAGACAACAAAAACACGCAAAATTGCTTCAAAAGGAGCTTGGAGATATTTTTCAAAAGGAAGCAAAGCACCTAATAGGTAGAGCAATGGTCACGATTACGCACGTGATGGTCAGTCCTGACTTAAGTTTTGCTAAAGTTTACCTGAGCTTTCTACTAGCCGACCCTAAGGCAACTTACGAGTTGATCAACGAGCATAAAAAAGAAATTCGCCACACTTTGGCTAAGCGGATTGGAAAATCTGTTCGGATCATTCCTGAAATCGCATTTTTTCCAGATGACTCTGCTTCTTATGCACAGTACATGGATAAAGTGATCTCCGATCTACACATTCCACCGGCACCACCGGAAGAAGAGGAAGAGGATTAACTTTTCAAGCCTTGAATCTCAGCTCCTTTATAGCATCCCGATACTTCCGAAGTAAAAAGAAGCGGAACTTCATCACGATACTCTCGATCATTTCTATTATTGGAGTGACGGTGGGTACGATGGCACTGGTCATCGTGATGTCTGTTTTTAATGGCTTGGAGGATTTGATTCGAGGGTTGTTTGCGAGTTTTGATGCTGAGATCAAAATCGAGGCTACCCTTGGTAAAAGTTTTGTTGCTAGCACGGATTGGCTTACAGAAATTGAAAAAATAGAAGGGGTTGCAATCTTGACTGAAGTAATAGAAGATAATGCCTTGCTCGATTACAATGGCAGCCAGATGATAGGGAGGATCAAGGGTGTCTCGGATAATTTTCTAGATCAGGGAAGATTTTCAAAGGGTTATTTTTGGGGGGATACGACTCTTGGAACAGAATTGAGACCTGCGGCGATTTTGGGGAGAGGCGTAGGATTTTTTCTATCTGTCAATCTCGATAATATCAATGTTCCCCTTAAAGTTTTTTATCCTAAAGCTCCACGAAGTGCTGCGACCTTAGATCCCAATCAGCTCTACGCCATGGCCACATTGGAGCCTGTAGCATACTTCAGCGTTGAGCGACAGTTTGATGATCAATATGTAATCGCACCCTTGGCCTTTGTGCGCGACCTTCTAAATTATGGAGACAAGAGAACCTCCTTGGAGGTGAAAGTTGCCGAAGGATATTCAATTGAAGCTGTTCAGGACCGCCTCAAAACTTATTTAGGTCCAGAATTCAGTGTAAAGAATACCGATGAACAGCACTCAGCTTTGCTTCGAACCGTCAAGCTTGAAAAACTATTTGTCTTCCTAACCTTAACGTTTATCCTAGCGATCGCCTCATTTAATATCTTCTTTTCGCTCAGTATGCTGGCAATTGAGAAGAAGAAGGACATGGCAGTGCTCAAAGCTATGGGGGCTACTGAACGTTTGATTAAGCGGATTTTCTTAAAACAAGGAATGATGATCGCCTTTAGTGGAGCGCTGATCGGCTTGGTTTTAGGTTATGGTGTTTGCTTTTTGCAGCAAACTTTTGGTTTGGTTTCCTTGGGGATTTCTTCTGCGGTGGTGGATGCTTATCCCATCAAAGTGGTTTGGACAGATTTTCTTTGGATCAGTCTGTCCATAATCGCAATTACTTTTGCAGCTTCTTGGCGTCCTGCTACCATCGCTGCTCAAGTGGACACTACAGCTGAGCTTTAGGCTTACAGATTTTTCCCCAAATGGCTTTTGCTTGTTTCATACCTAGCTCACTGGCTTTGAGCAAATCAGGACAAGCTTCAGACAATCTTTTCATTCGTTGAAGGGTAATTCCACGATGGTAAAACCCAGAAGGGTTACTAGGCTCGATTGCGATAAGTAGGGTAAAATCTGCCAAGGCTCCATCTAAACTTCCAGCCAAATAGCGAGATTGTCCTCTTGCAAGAAGGTAGCCTTCATTTTGTTCTTCCAATTCCAATGCAGCGGAGAAATCATATTCAGCCTTTTTCCAGTCTTTGTTTCCGAAATATATTTTTCCACGGTAATAAAATGATTCGGTATCAAATTCATCCAAATCAATCGCCGCAGAAAAATCGGCAATTGCACCTATACTGTCTCCATGATTCATCCGATAGAAGCCTCGCTGCTTATAAGTTTGACTGTTGGCGATCGAATCCCCAATTACCTGATCAAGCTGCTCTAAGAGTAGCAGGTCTCCACCCTCTTTTACTTGTGCCAGTCCTTGCTTGGCAGGGAGATGACTGGGATTGATGGATAACGCTTCCTCAAAGGACTCAATCGCTAACATATTCTCACCAACTCTAAGATAAGAACGCCCTTTTTCCGCATAATAATCGGGATTTTCTGGCTCAGATTCTAAAGCCAAATCAAAGTAATCCACTGCAAAATCATATTCTCCCAACTCAAAACTGCAAAGTCCCAAATGGTAATAAGCTTCGGCAGGATTGCCAGACTGAGCAGTCATCACCTGAGATACCCCTAGATCTCCGGCACCTTGTCTGTAAATAATTCGAGTGGTTTGGCCAGGAGGAGTGACCAAGAAATCTTGGAAATCCTTCATAGCCGATTCATATTGCTTCAGTTGATACCGAACTCTGCCTCTAGCAAAGTAGGCCTCGGCATATTCTGAATCGATTGTTAGAAGAATTGAAAAGTCAGCTAATGCTCGATCAAGATTACCCAAGCGCTCAAAGGTCTGTCCTCGAAGCCAATACGCTTCTGCATCCCTCGGGTTTGTGGTAATCCAAGTGTTGAGCAAGCGCTCGGCATTTTCCCAATCTTGAGAGTCAAAAGCAAACTTGGCTGTTTGGAAAAGTTCTCGCTTAGGATTTTCTTCTTCTTGCGCCAAAAGCGTTGAATTAATCCCAGCAAGTAGAAATGTTAGAACCAGTAGCGAAAATTTAGGCATAGGTTAGGATTCAGTTTTCCCGAACTTAAAGGTAGAAATTCCTCGATAAATTAGGGTATAAAGTGTCTCTAAGGCACCTAAGCTTCCAGTAGCATAAGCGTAGGCTTCATTGAAAAAGTTTTTATCAAAAATCCCGATTAATTCAAAGCAAATCAACACAAAGCTGATTGCGGAAACCTGAATAGTGGCTGCATTTCCATTTGCTTTTTCAAAATTTTGAAAGCTTTTGATTTCTTCATTTGTAGAACCATCCAGGATATATTTTCTGAAAACTGCGCTGAACAACTCTCAATCATCCAAGTACCCCTTTACTTTTGTGAGGTTTTCAACAGGGACGATGATGCCTTCTTGGGCCAATTCGATGAGCGTATCTTTTCTTGCAATGTTAAAGAACCCTTCTTGAGCAAAGAAATAGCAAGCCATTCTTTCATCAAAATTCAACTCCGTCCAAAGGTTATATAGGTATGCTTTCTTGAATCGTTGCTTTTGCATGAGGTCATCATAATCCTTTGGAGAAATGATGTCTCGCTCCGCAAATGCCGCCTTGGCAAACTGTGCATAGCCTTTTCGAATGAAAAATGCTTCCAACCTTGAGTAAAAATCGGGAAGAGCCCGCTTGATATCTTCTTCAATGGCAGAAATAGTCCTTATATTTTGAGCTTTAGGCTCTTCTTGATTTTTATTTGATTGCACATAAAGTACAATTCCCAAAATCCCGACGACAGGAAGAAGGGAAAGCCAAATTTTAAGTGTTTTGAGTTTAATTAAAAAACACATTAGAATTATTCTTTAAATACTCTATAATCTCCTGAAAATCAAATAATAGCGTTGAAAAATCAGCTTTTGATTTTATGGTAAATCAAAAAAATATCCTATTTTTGACTTGAAGGCATGTTTATTGGTCAGGAATTGTCTGATCAATTCAGCGAAAAATTAATCTCATGGTAAAAAAAATCAATCTATTTCTTTTAGTTCTTTTTACTTTTTCATCGATTCAACTTACCCATTCCCAATCTACTGAATCAGGGAATTCGTTAAAATCGGGGACTATTGACAGTCAATTCGAATACATCTATCAAAATTCAAATAATTTTCAGGAGTATAAAGTAGTCAAAAAGACAAATCTAGATCAGCTGAAATCTAATATTTTGGATTCGATGAAAATGATGCGTGGAGAAGTAATAGCAATCAAAGGAGTTCTTTCCAATAAAAATGACTCCATTGCCAACTTGAACTCTTCGCTAGAAGTCACTGAAAATGATATGCAAGAGGCGATTGATGCCAAAGACAATTTTGACTTTTTGGGGATTGGGATTGAAAAATCGGTCTATTCTACGATGATGTGGCTGATCGTAATCGGTTTGGCTGCAGCTCTTGGTTTTTTTTCTTTTCAATATTCCCGAAGCTTTTCTAAAATCAGAAAAGCGCAAAAGGATTTGGTAGAGGTTCAAGAAGAACTGGAAAATCACCGAAAGAGTACGCTAGAGCGCGAGCGGAAGCTCAAGAGAGAACTCATCGATGCTCAAATGGGAAAAAATTCCTAGTCTTTTTAGCATCTTAGCATGTAAGATTTTAATACATGCGTTTCACTAATACCACTCAACTTTCGAATAAAGCCTACGATGTTATTATCGTGGGCCTTGGAGCTGTAGGCGCCTCGGCACTTTATCAACTTTCCAAAAGGGGTGTTTCTGTCCTAGGAATCGATCAATTTGATCCCCCCCACAATTTGGGATCCTCGCATGGGGAGACCAGAATTACCCGCCTAGCTGTAGGAGAAGGAAAAGATTATGTTGCCCTCGCAATGCGTTCTCACCAGATATGGAAAGAAATTGAATCACTTTCCTGCAAAAAACTATATTTCCAGACGGGAGGAATTTTGATGGATTCAGGCATTTCTCCTTGGGAAAAACATGGAACCAAGAGTTTCCTAGACCGTACGATTGCTTTTGCTGAAGAATTTGGGATAGCGCATAAAGTGATCAACGCAGAGGACACCATTACTCATTTTCCCCATTTCTGTCTTCAATCTAGCGGAAAAACCTATGCTGAGGAAGCCACGGGTTATTTACTCCCTGAGCTATGCATTGCCACTCAGCTCGAATTGGCTTTGGGTCTGGGGGCAGATGTACTTGTAAACACCAAAGTCTTAGGATTAGATAATATTGAAAATGGGACAAAATTAATACTTGAACAGACCTCAGTTTCAGCGAAAAAAGTAGTTTTAACTGCAGGAGGGTGGGTCAAGGATTTTCTCCCAGAGGAGGAAAGTGGAAAATTCAAGATTTGTAGACAGGTGCTCTATTGGCTGGAGATAGAATCGCTCCACGATCTGTGGAAAAATTCGCCAGTGTACATGTGGGGAATTGGGGCTAAACCTGAAGATTTTATTTATGGCTTTCCTTCATTGGATGGCCGAAGTGTAAAAATGGCTACTGAATCTTTTTTGGAGACTGATCATCCAGACCTAATTAACAGAGAAGTTGCTGAGCAAGAAAAGGCTGAGTTTTGGAAAAATAAAGTATTAGGAAGGGTTCAGGGACTTTCAGGTAGAATTCTCAATTCATCGGTATGCTTTTACACTGTTACTGAAGATGGTCGATTTGTTATTCGGCCACTCCAAAATCATTCCGCTGTATTAATGGTTTCTGCTTGTTCTGGACATGGGTTTAAGCATTCAGCTGCATTGGGTGAATTTTTGGCGCAGGAGGTTTGTGCTGAAGTGAAAACTGTTGAGCTCGAAATTGATTAATGGGATGATTTTGATTTGATAAACCATCATCGCTTAAAAAAACCTACTTTTGTCCACAGAATTTAGAAATCGGACATGGCAAGAGAAAGAGGAACTGCATTGGAGGAGAACGAAAAGAGGAAGTTGACAAAGCAGAATTTGAGTAAACTAGGAGGTATTTTCAGATTTATATTACCCTATCGAGCCTCATTTTTTTTAGGTTTGGGGTTTTTACTCTTCTCATCTCTTACCCTCTTGACTTTCCCTTTCGTAGCGGGTAAGCTGATTGATACTGCTCAGGGCAAAGATTGGATCGTAACAGATATTAATTCGATAGCGCTGTTACTTCTCGGGATTCTTGCAATACAGAGCATTTTCTCCTTCTTCAGAGTTTGGCTTTTTTCGCTGGTTTCGGAGAAATCAATGCGGGATATCCGAATGGCACTTTACAGCCGATTGGTTCGACTTCCGATGACATTTTTTGATCAGCGACGAACCGGTGAATTGATCAGTAGAATCACAGCCGATGTAAGTATGCTTCAAGATACGTTCTCAGTTACCTTGGCTGAGCTTTTTCGGCAGCTTATCACACTTTTGGCAGGGGTTGTCTTTCTGTTAGTCACGACTCCAAAGTTGACACTATTTATGCTTGCCACTTTTCCGGTATTGGTAATTATTGCAATGGTCTTTGGACGATTTATTCGCAAGTTATCCAAGGCTACCCAAGATGAACTCGCGGCAGCAAATGTGATCGTGGAAGAAACGTTGCAATCTATCAGTACAGTAAAATCATTTGTGGGGGAGGTCTATGAATCTACCCGATATGGGAATGGGTTGAATCGCGTGGTGGCTGTCGCATTGAAAGCTGCCAAATTCCGAGGTGCTTTTATTTCCTTTATCATCTTTGCACTTTTTGGAGGGATTGTAGGAGTGATGTGGTATGGAGCAAGCCTAGTAAGTTCTGGAGCGATGAGCGTAGGAGATCTGGTTTCGTTTGTGCTTTATACTACGTTCATTGGAGGCTCTATTGCAGGTTTGGGAGATATATACGGACAAGTGCAAAAGGCAATTGGCTCTTCGGAGCGAGTTTTGGAGATTTTGGATGAGGAAGAAGAATCTTCAATTGGAGTTAAGCAAGCAAATTTCAAAGGAAAGATTGAATTTGATCAAGTTAGTTTCCACTACCCAACCCGGCCTGAGATGGAAGTTTTAAGCGCCTTGAGTTTTCATGTGAACCCTGGCGAAAAAGTAGCCTTAGCAGGTCATTCGGGAGCTGGGAAATCCACGATTATTCAACTTTTACTTCGATTCTATGAGTCCCAGCAAGGTGAAATACGAGTAGATGACAGACTAGTATCTGACTGGGAATTAGCGAGTTTGAGATCACACATTGGCATTGTTCCACAAGAAGTATTGCTTTTTGGAGGGTCAATTCGTGAAAATATCAGTTATGCTAAACCAAATGCTTCTGAAGAAGAATTGATCTTAGCTGCTAAAAAGGCGAATGCTTGGCAGTTTATCTCTCTGTTTCCAGAAGGGATGGAAACGATGGTTGGAGAGCGCGGCGTAAAGCTATCTGGTGGACAGCGGCAGCGTATCGCAATCGCGCGAGCGATTCTCAAGGATCCTTCCATACTAATTTTGGATGAAGCGACCTCTTCACTTGATGCCGAATCTGAATCCTTGGTTCAAGAGGCACTGGATGAATTGATGAAAGGTCGAACGACAATTATCATTGCTCACCGTTTGGCGACTATTCGCAAGGTCGATCGAATCTATGCCTTAAGTGCCGGTAAAATAGTGGAAGAGGGTAGTCATACCGAGTTGCTTAAAAAAGAAGATGGATTCTATTCTAATCTCGTGAAACTTCAGTTTGCAGAAAATTAATTTTTTTTAAACATAATGTGGGGGGTTATGAGTTTTTATCTCGTAAAGAATAATTACTCTTACGTAAGAATTATATGAATTCAATAGAACAAATGGTGGCAGCAGTGTCACAAGAACGAGAGTTGCTATTGAAGCATCCGCTTTATAAAGAACTTCAGGATCTTCAGGATTTCACTCTTTTTATGGAGTTTCATGTCTATGCAGTTTGGGACTTTATGAGTTTGCTTAAATCGCTTCAAATCCATCTTACAGGGACTACTTTGCCTTGGGTTCCAGCATCAGATCCAATGGCAGCCCGACTGATTAATGATATTATTTTGGCTGAGGAAACTGACGAAAATCCAAATGGAGGGTATTGCAGCCATTTTGAACTTTACCTTTTAGCGATGAAAGAGGCGGGTGCTTCCACAGACAAGATCGAGCTGTTAATAGGGAATTTAAAATCGGGGACTTCATTTTCCGAAGCACTAAAAATGATAGCTGCTCCAAGCTTTGTTCAGCAGTTTTTGGAATGTAATTATCAGATGGCAATTCATGGCAAACCACATGAGATCGCCGCTTCATTCACTTTAGGCCGTGAAGAACTTATTCCAGATCTTTTTCAGCAGCTGGTCGATAAATTAACCCAAGTCAATCCAGAGCAATTAGCTACTCTTACATACTATTTTGAAAGGCATATTCATCTTGATAGTGATGAGCACGGACCTCAAGCTTTACGAATGGTAGCCCTTCTCACGAATAATGATCCAATAAAAATAAAAGAGGCTGAAAATGCTGCAAGGGAAGCACTCGAAGCAAGACGAATTCTTTGGGATGGAATTCACTTGGAATTATTGAAAAATAAGGAATTAGCTTAGCCATTAGACTTAAAATTATGGGCTGAAATCGATTTGATTAGGCCCATTAATTTTTCCTTATAGATTAAAGAATTGGGGAATAAATCTTTCATTTCAGGCTCTGTAATCAAGCGTATTTCCTCTAAATATTGTTTTGCTTCCGCCTTTTCCCATTTTTGAAGTCGACTTAATTTGGTTTGCGTCAGGATAAAATAAACCCATGTTTTGGGCATGTATTGAGCAAAAGGAAGGGCATAGTGTGCTTCTACTGGGAAATGCTTGTTTGGTGTCTGGATGAAATAATACCTCCCAACCCGCTGGATTTCAGTTGCCATTTTTTGCTGATTAGCCTTTGTATAGAGATGTTCAATCACTGAATTTGAAAATACTAAGTCAAATTCATTTGCTTTAAAATCTATGAGTTCGGTTGCATCTCCCATTACAGTTTCAATATGAGGATGCTGGGAAGCTTCGAGATACAAATTCAATAATGTTATCGAGACGTTAGGTAAATCGGGGATGTTGCTTTTCTCCCAAAAATAAGCTGTTCCCCCTAAATCAAGAATTCGTATTGACTCGTTTTTTGAAAAAGTATTAAAGAAAAAGACCTCGAAATCAGCCTGTCGTTTAGCCCTAAATTTGGCGCCTAGAGAACTAGGTTGATCAGATGGGGCAAATAAATCAGAAATAAAACTCATGGATAGCCATTTAGGCAGGTCTGCTAATAATTAATCCCAAAAGTAATAAGCCTTGAGGATTCTTTGCTTAATTTTGTATGTAAATTAAATTTCATTGCATATCTAATCAACCTAATTTGGTTTTTAAAAGATTAAATTCGTTTTTTGGCAGATATTTTTATGAAAAGAAGATTTGATAAATTTTTTCCTTGGGTATTTATTATTAGTGATTTTTTAGCATCGCTTGCTTCGTTGGTTGTAAGTATCTCAATTTTCAAATATTTCAATTTATTTCCAGAGGTAGATCTTTCCTCCATTTTACCACTTTCTATCCTTTGGACTTTAATCTCTGGTCTTCGGAAAGATTATAAAATTGGACGCACTGATGAGTTAGAGCATACTATCAAGAGACTTTTGGGTACGATAGCTTGGTTTTTGGGAGCATCTGCCATCTTGTGGCTACCTCTTCGTGCGCCTAACCTTCAGATCATTCCATTTATTTGTTTGGGTTTAGGGATGTTAATTTTGATGAGCTCCTTCCGAGTTGGAGTGCATATGATTCTCCGTCAATATCGAGTAAAGGGAAATAACTACCGAAATGCCATTATCATTGGCAAAGGTGTAACCAGTCCAAAGCTTGCAGATGTATTTCGGATCCGAAAAGATTTTGGAATCAATTTTCTAGGTTATTTTGATGATCAGGCTGATTGCAACCTCACTCGAGGAGGGATTTCAGATTTCTTTGTACAGGCTAAGGATTTGGATCTAGACCTAATCTATGTTCATGAAAAGTTAGATCCTACAATGGTAAAGCAAGTGATTGATTTTGCTGATGAAAATTACATTAAAGTCAAAATGATCCCCGGAGGCAGCCTTCAATTAGAAAAGAGCCTCTCATTTTCCAAATATGGAGATTTCTTTGTAATCAATGTCAATGACATTCCCCTGGACAATGCCTTCAATGGACTTGCTAAACGGGCATTTGATATTGTGTTCTCGGGTTTGGTGATTATTTTTATTCTTTCTTGGCTTATCCCACTTGTAGGTCTTTTGATAAACATAGAATCAAGAGGCCCAATATTTTTTATTCAAAAAAGAAATGGGATCAATAATAATGTTTTTAATTGTCTGAAGTTCCGATCAATGACTCCCAACGATTATTCGGATT
>CAWUWQ010000289.1:0-15192 GCA_963926065.1 uncultured Algoriphagus sp. | reverse complement strand
CGTTCCACTTCGGAATTCTCTGGAGGTTGGAGAATGCGTATTGAGTTAGCGAAGATTCTTTTACAAAAGCCTGATTTGATCCTTCTAGATGAGCCGACCAACCACCTGGATATCGAGTCGATTCAGTGGCTGGAGGATTTTCTACTTACTAAGGCAAAGGCTGTCGTAGTCATCTCCCACGATAGAGCTTTTGTAGATAACATCACTACCCGGACCATTGAGTTAACCATGGGCCGAATGTATGATTACAAAGCCAAATACAGCCATTACCTCGAACTCCGAAGAGAGCGTCGCGAGCAGCAGCAAAAGCAATTCGAGGAGCAGCAGGCGGTCATTTCGGATATTCAGGGATTTATCGATCGCTTCAAAGGCACCTATTCCAAGACACTTCAGGTACAATCTCGAGTGAAAATGCTGGAGAAATTAGAGATCATACAAGTAGACGAGGTGGATAGCTCCGCATTGAAACTTCGATTCCCTCCTTCCCCTCGATCTGGAAATTATCCTGTAATCGTGGACGATATGACCAAAAACTATGGCGATCATACGGTTTTCAAAAAAGCAGCTATGACCATCGAACGTGGTCAGAAAGTATCCTTTGTCGGGAAAAATGGGGAAGGAAAATCCACGATGATTAAAGCGATCATGAGTGAGATCGATTTTGAGGGAAAATGTGAATTGGGACACAATTCTCTGATCGGATATTTTGCTCAGAATCAAGCTTCCCTTTTGGACGAAAGTTTGACGATTTTCGAAACGATCGACTATATCGCTGTCGGGGAAGTGCGCACCAAAGTCAAAGATATCTTGGGTGCGTTCATGTTTAAAGGTGATGAGATCAATAAGAAAGTGAAAGTCTTGTCAGGCGGAGAGAAAACCCGACTAGCGATGATCAAGCTACTTTTAGAACCAGTCAACTTGCTGATTCTCGATGAGCCTACCAATCATTTGGATATGAAGACCAAAGACATCATCAAAGATGCATTGAAAGCTTTTGACGGTACACTAATCATAGTGTCCCACGATAGGGATTTCTTGGATGGATTGGTTACCAAAGTGTTTGAATTTGGCAATAAGCGGGTGAAAGAGCACTTTGAAGATATTAATGGTTTCTTGAGAAATAAGAAGATTGAGAATCTGAAGGAAGTGGAGCGGTAATCGGGTTGTCGGTTGTCGGTTGTCGGTTGTCGGTTGTCGGTTGTCGGTTGTCGGTTGTCGGTTGTCGGTTGTCGGTTAAAGTGAACTTCAATGCCTGAGGAGGGTTCCATTTTTAAACAAAAAAACCGATAGTTTAGAAACTACCGGTTTTTTTACGCTTCCAATTTTAAGTGGAGACTTTAAAGTCCGAAGAACCTAGGCAACCAAAGTGAAATTTCAGGAAACAACATGATCAGAATCAAAGCCAAAACCATTGCAAAGAAGAAAGGCAAAAGTGGTTTTATGACTTTCTGAATGGTTGTATTAGCAATACCCACTCCAATAAAAAGAATCGATCCTACAGGTGGCGTACATAGCCCGATACATAGGTTTAGCACCATCATAATTCCAAAGTGGACTGGATCTACTCCTAAGGCTGTCACAACCGGAAGGAAAATCGGCGTGAAAATCAACACTGCTGGAGTCATATCCATGAAGATTCCCACAAATAACAGAAGGATATTGATCATGATCAATATCACCACAATGTTGTCACTCAGCGAGAGCATGGCATTGCTTATATTTTGAGGAATCTCTTCGCTGGACATCACCCAAGACATTGCCATCGAAGTTGCGATTAGCAACATCACCACAGCAGTGGTCTCCGAAGATTTAAGCAATACCGCCGGAAGATCTTTAACGCCAATTTCACGATATACCAAGGATAAAATCAAGCTATAAACGACCGCAATTGCTGAGGCTTCTGTTGCAGTAAAAACTCCACCGATAATTCCCCCAATCACTACTACTAACAAAAATAAACTTGGAACTGCATCCCAGAAGGTTCTTAAAACTAACTTCATCGAGGAAGGCTCACCAGCCGGAAGCTTTTTGATCTTGACCATAATAGCCGCAGTGATCATCAAGAAAAGCCCTACCAATAATCCCGGCAAATAACCTGCAACGAATAGTGCTGCCACTGAGACGCCTCCTGATGCTAGGGAATATACAATCAGCACATTGGAAGGCGGAATAATTAAACCTGTGGTCGATGCGGTAATATTCACTGCAGCGCCTAGTTCTTTTGGGTAACCTTCCTTTTCCATACGCTTTCCTAAAATTCCTCCCATGGAAGATGCCGCCGCTACCGCAGATCCGGCGATTGCCCCCATGAGCATCGCAGCAACCACGTTTACATGCAGTAATCCACCTGGAAGTCTACCAGTAAGTGCTTTCGCAAATTCAATCAATCGATTTGCAATGCCTCCACGATTCATCAACTCGCCAGCAAGGATAAAGAATGGAATCGCCAACAAGGAAAAACTATCTAAGCCTGTTCCCATCCGCTGAGCTACTGTGGTGATTGCAGGCATACTTGCCACAGTCACCATCAAAGTCAACATGCTCGATAGACCCAAGCTCCAGGCTACGGGAACACCAATCCCTAAGAAAAATATAAATGATATAACAAGAATTAAAATAGGTAAGATCTCCATTAGTGACTGGTTTTAATAGCTTGAATAGATTGAGACATTGCTACGAGCTGGTAATAAATCACCAGCAAGCCACTAAACGGAATAATGCCATAAACATAGGCAAGCGGTATCTGAAGCGCCGCAGATTTTTGTCCTAAAATAAAGGTAATGTACACGAGATTGGAGCCACCGATAAGCATGATTGTCAATGCAAAAACCAGGACGCAAGCATCTATGAATACCATGAGTTTCATCTGATTTATTGAACTTAAACTTGTCAACAAAATATCAATCGCAAGATGCTCCTTCTTGCCTGCCACGTAGGCCGAGCCAAGCATTCCTAACCAAATCAACATATACCTAGCCAGCTCATCTGTGAACGAACTTGGATCTTGAAAAACATACCTGGATACGACTTGCCAAGTCACATTGATCACCATAAAGGCCATCAATACGACCAGCATGGTTGAAATAAAGCGATCCAATTTGGATTTGGTCTCGAGTGAAAACATAGGCTTGCCTTTATTTTGGGTTAATTAACTGCTTGAATCGCCATTGCGATTTTATAGATTTCAGGTTGTTCGATCGCTAACTGATCATAGATCCCTTTGACAGCTTCGCGGAAAGGAGCTTTATCTGGATAAGTAATAGTCACTCCTGCCTTTTCTAATTCCCGCATTGACTCGGCAGTTGAAGCAGCCCAAAGCTCATATTGATACGTTGCCGATTCATCAGCTGCTTCCTGAAGCCATTGTTGCTCCTGAGGAGTCAATGACTCCCAAACCTTGGTGCTGACGATGACTACATCAGGCAAGGCAGCGTGCTCATCCAAACTATAGAATTTGCAGACCTCATAATGTTTCGAGGTATACAAACTAGGTGGATTATTTTCTGCGGCATCTACGATTCCTTGCTGAAGTGCGGTATATAATTCCCCGTATGACACAGGAGTAGGCGAGCCACCCATCGCCTTCACCATATTGGATGCGGTGATACTCTCCATCACCCGAACTTTCTTTCCTGCCAAATCCGCAGGAGTTACCACGGATTTATCTTTGGTATAAAAGCTTCGCTTGCCGGCATCATAATAGGTCAGTCCACGCAACCAAAATTTCTCACCATCTAAGAGTAGTTGCTTTCCGATTGGCCCGTCTAAAACCTTCTTCTGATGTGCATCATCTCGAAATAAATAAGGCAAACCGAAAACAGACATCGTCGGAGCAAAGCCTTCCAATGCTGCAGCTGATACCTTGGTCATTCCCAAACTTCCGATCTGCAAAAGTTCCAATAGCTCTCTTTCCGAACCCAATTGTTGATTTGGGAATACCTTCATTCGCAGTTTCCCATTGGATTTCTCTTCCAACCGCTTGGCAAGAAAAAGCATCGCCTCATGCACCGGGTGGTTAGTAACCTGTGCATGACCCATTTTGATCATTTTGAAATTCAGCGGACTGCCACAGGAAAAAGGAAGCACTCCTACCAGAAGTATAGCAAGGATAAAAAGAAGGGATTTTTTCATGGGTTTATTGAATTGAGCTAGTCCTTACGATGATTTCCGCAATACCGAAATAAGCTAGGACTGACACCATCTTAGTATTAAAGATGCTTTGATATCGCCCATTTTCAAAATCAATTATGGCTAGTGGCAAAAGAGACCTAGAGATCAGGAAATTTAAATCGGGTTTTGGTTCTCCCTTTAATTACAGGATCATCATAAAACTGCCATTAAGATAAAAATAAAGCTCTTTTTGAAATCTTCAATTTGAAAAAGAAGAAAACCCAAGACCTGAAAACGATTCCGTAACAATCTAAAAATACAAGTACTTTGTTTTAGCTGAAGTCTATTCTTCAAAAGGGAAATTCACAATTGACTGTCTTTTGGATGAGAGATATACTCCTCGAATCAACTCCAGTGACTTCCGTGCGGTAGTACCATCCACTGAATATTCTCCTTCATTCTCTAGGCTATCAATAAATTCAGCCCATTGCAATTGATGGAGGACTCCACTTATAGCCATTGGATCAGCAGCCCCAGAAGAACTGAAAACCTGGCTTTCTTCAAGCTTTGTCTCCGAACCTTTGATTTCCCAATGAGTGATTTTACCACCTTCTAAGATGGCGCTTCCCTTTGTACCAAAGATTTCGATTCGCTCTGGCAATCCTGGATACAGTGCAGTTGCTGAAGTGATATTTCCTATTGCTCCATTTTTAAAATTAACTATAGCTACGCCCAGATCCTCTCCTTCAATCTGATGATAAGTAGTTTTCACTTGTCCAAAAAGAGATGAAACTTCTCCCATCAAATCCAGTAAAAGATCAATCGTATGAATTCCCTGATTGATCAAAGCCCCTCCACCATCTACGGCAATAGTTCCTTTCCAATCACTTTTACTGTAGTATTCCTCATTTCGAAACCAATTCACATACGCATTGCCCATCAAAAGCTTTCCGAATAAACCGGCATCCACTGCTGATTTTAATTTTTGATAATCTGAAGAAAATCGATTTTGAAAAATCACCGCAAGCTTTACGCCATGAACTTGGCAAGCTTCAATCAATTGATCCGCTCGGGCTAGTGTCACTTCGATTGGCTTCTCAATAATGAGATGCTTTCCAACTTTTGCTGCAGCTAAGGCCGGTTCCAGATGCTGACCGCTTGCCGTACAGATACAGATTATATCGAGGTCAGGATGAGTTAAAAATGCTTGAATGTCTGAATAGGCTTTGACTCCAAATTTCGCTTCAGCTTCCTTCGCTCGATCTGGAGAACTACTACAAACTGCTACCAACTCTGCATTTTTTATCACCCTAATGGAAGCTGCATGAATACCAGCTATAGCACCAGTTCCTATAATCCCGACTTTTTTCATGTGATTATAATTTGATTTTGAAAGTTCACATGGAATCTCGCATGGTTGATAATCATCTCGCTGTGTGGCGCTTGCGTCATGCTCGATTTCATGATGTTGAAAGAGTTAAAAGTTTATCCCAAAGCTCAGTATTAATGGGAATTCCTGATTTCAAATTCGATTCTCTAATCTGAAGTACCTGCTCACCTGGATATCGAACCGACTTGTTTTCAAATACGGAAGAGGATTTCAAATCTGCAATGATTGAATCCATTTTGGACTCCATCCAATCAGTCAAATTTAATTTCCCTGGATCAAAACAAATGAATACTTGCGAGAGCCCCTTCTCTATACCATCTTTTCCAACTTCCAATGTCGAATTCCCTCCGGAAAGGACAGTTACGAGTATGTCTAACATGAGCGAGAGCCCAGCTCCTTTCCACATTCCTGTGGGTAGCGCGAGATGAGAGAAGAGAATCTCCTCTGGTGATTTTGTCAAATTCCCATTCAAATCAAATCCTCCATCAAATGGTAATTGCTCTCCTTTCTTCTTGGCAATTTCCATTTTCCCATAAGCATATTGGGACATTGCCATATCCAGCACCACATGGCCTGAACTTCGGGGAATAGCAATTACTAAGGGATTATTTCCAAGTTTGGGTTCACTTCCTCCCCAAGTTGGCATATTGGCAATGGTATTGGTAAAGCAAATTCCAATGCAGTCTGCATCCGCAGCCTGCCAGCCAAAATTCCCTGCTCGCATCCAGTGATTCGTATTCATCAGCGTCACAGCACTCATACCAAAGGACTTTGCCAGCTCGATGGCCCTATCCATTGCAAATTCAGCGTTTAGATTGCCTGGGCCGGATCGACCGTCATAGCGCTCCATCATTCCAATTTGGGCAATCAGTTCTGGGTCATTTTGAGGAATGACAAAACCCTTTTTGATGAAATCTAAAAAAAGAAAAAACCGATTCACTCCATGGGAATACACGCCATCCCGATCTGCTTGAGCAAATAAAGTTGCACAGCGAATTGCTCGATCTTGCTCAAATCCCTGCTTGATTAGGCAGGAGGTAAGTGTGGCAACCAGATTTTCAAATGGGATTCTCACCTGTTCCATAGACTCAAATTTAGGTTGATTTCAACATTGGTTTTGCTCGCTTACAAAGTTGAAGTGAAATCCCCCAAGGATCCCGAAGCATAACCAGATGTGATCCATCGGGCAAAATATCTTCAGAAAATAGCGTCGCCCCCTCCCCAATTAGCCGATCCTTATCCGCTGTTGGATTTTCAGAAACTAAAGCCAAATGAACGGCTAAAGGATGAAAAGCATTGAAATCAAGCGTTTCACCTTTTGGATTAGTGTAGATTTCAAGCATGATGGTCCCGCTGTCATCTGCCAAAAAAGTCATATAGGGCGATTCATCCATCTTTTTAACTATACTCAGTCCAAGGTGGGTCTCGTACCAAAGAGACATTGCCAGAGCATCGGGTACATTTAAAGCAAAGTGTTCAAATTTCATAGTTCAATAAAAATGGGGAAATTAACATCTCAACAATAATGATTAATTGTGAAAAGCTTTCCTAGAATTCCATCACAAATCCTACTTTTAGCTATTCTTGATTCCAAACTACTCAAAGAATTTAAATTTCTGATTCAACTTATATGAAATCGCTCCAAAGTACAGCTTCGTTATCCAACTCTTTCCCCGTAAATATCCTTCAATTTGGCTATGGAAATTTCCTGAGAGGATTCGCTGACTGGATGGTCGAAGTAGCGAACTCCAAAGGAGTATTTAAAGGAAAAATTGAGGTAGTTCAAATCCATAGTAAGGAGGTCGACGATCGAATCGGGAATCAATACGGATTATTTCATGTCATCGAGCGAGGTCAAAGTAATGGTGAATTGGTCGACCGAGCCACTTTAGTTTCTTGCGTCTCTGGTGTCATTTCCATTTTTGAAGATTACGAATCCTATTTGAAACTCGGAGAGAATCCGGATTTGGAATTTATGATCTCCAATACTACTGAGTCAGGTATCCGCTTCGACTCCGAAGATCTTCCAATCGACTCTATTTCAAAAACCTTTCCAGGGAAACTCACGGCATTACTCTTTCGCCGATTCAACCATTTTCATGGAGATCCTGGCAAAGGCTTGATTTTTCTGCCTTGCGAATTGATTGAAAAAAATGGGCAGCAGCTAAAATCTTGTATTCTTGCCTATGCAGAAAAATGGGGTTTACCTCAGGAATTCAACCATTGGATCTCAGTTCATAATTCCTTCTGTGACACGCTTGTCGACCGAATCGTGCCGGGCTATCCCAAGGCTGAAATGGAAGAGATTTCAGAAAAATTGGGATACAAGGATGAGTTGGCTGTGATGGCAGAACCTTATCATTTTTGGGCGATTCAAGGCCCTCTTGTAGTCCAAGAAAGATTTCCGCTTGATCAGGCAGGTTTAAATGTGAAGTTTGTGACTGATCTTACTCCCTATCGAACTATGAAGGTTCGAATTCTAAATGGAGCACATACCACTCTGGTTCCGTATGCCTACCTCCATGGTTTCCGAACGGTACGAGAAGCTGTTGAAGATCCGGAAATAGGTTCTTTTTTGAGAAAAACAATTTTCGAGGAAATCATCCCAAGTATGGACTTTTCAGAGGCCGAATTAGAAGCTTTTGCGAATGATGTATTGGAGCGTTTTGCCAATCCATTTATCAGACATGAATTGAAATCAATTGCATTAAATAGCATCTCTAAATTCAAAGTTAGAGTGCTTCCATCTTTGCTTTCTTATTGGGAGAAAAATCAGTCTTGGCCTCAAAACCTGAGTTTGGGCTTTGCTGCCCTACTTCTTTTCTACAAAGGAAACTTCAACGAGGAAACTCTTCCCTTAAATGATGATCCAGAAGTGATTTCCTTTTTTTCTTCAGCTTGGAAAAACCCAAGCTTAACGGAGACTTTAAAAGAAATTTGTGCTAATGAAAGTCTTTGGGGGGGGGATTTATCAATCTATGAGGGATTGATTACCGAGTTGGAGAAGAGTATTCAACAAATTCTTAGCTCATCCAAACCCTAGGGTCTTGGCGTAGGAGCTGAACCAATGCACCATATAAAGCTGGATGATATTCAAAAAAGGCCTTTGGTCGTTCGAAGAAATTCTCCAAAGCCACGGCGAAAAACTCATGCTCATTAAGACTTGCAGATTCTCTTAAGAAAGAGCCATTTCCAGCTGTGATTTTAACCATTTCAGGAGAAACCATTTGCTGATATGCATTCCACGCTTCTGAGTTAAAGAACTCACTTTCGCCATTGTAATAAATCTGATTTTCTAATTTGAGTGCATGGGCGATCTCATGAATCCCAAGATTGACTCCATCATGGCTGTCTTTCATCCCATCTAAAAAACAGGACCACGAGACAACTATAATCCCATATTTAGGATTCACCTCACCTCGATGATAGCTCTTGGTGATCGAGCTATAATACGCATTTGGATAGATCAGGATTTTACTGAAATGAGGAAGCCTAATTCGCTTCCAACCAAAGGTCACCATCACAATGGTAGCTCCGATCAAAATCTCCATATCCTGAGTAACTTCTTCAATCCCCCCTCTTCCCACAAATTCCTTTACGGAGAGAATCCGGGATAGCTTCTGCTTGAACTCCTCACGATGGCTAAGTGTAAGATTTTTGAAATAAGGAAATGAACGATCTAAAATCTGGATATCCTGCGTGCTTAGTCTCCTTGGATAGATTTTAGCCCTAGCCTCCTGAAACCACCAACTAAAACGACTGAAATACTTTGCTTGCTGTATCATAAAAAAGAAAAAATGGCAGAAACCTAAAGGCAACTGCCATCTATAATGTTTGCAATCAGGAAATTACCTTGCGTAGTTCACTGCTCGCATTTCACGGATTACTGTAATTTTAATCTGTCCGGGATATTGCATTTCTTTTTCGATCTTTTGAGAAATATCGAAGGAAAGCTTTCCTGCTGTAATGTCATCCACATTGTCAGCGTCAACCAGTACTCTCAATTCACGACCTGCCTGCATTGCAAAGCATTTGTTCACCCCATCGAAGCTCAAAGCCAATTCTTCCAAATCCTTCAAACGCTTGATGTAGCTATCCATCACTTCTCTTCTGGCACCTGGTCGAGCTCCGGAAATCGCATCACATGCCTGAACTATCGGTGAGATCATCGTAGTCATCTCGATCTCGTCATGGTGAGCTCCGATCGCATTACAGATTTCAGGATGTTCTTTGTAGCGCTTCGCTAGTTCCATTCCCAGCACTGCGTGAGGAAGCTCTTGCTCTTCGTGCCATACTTTTCCAATATCATGAAGCAATCCTGCCCGCTTAGCCAGTTTAGCATTTAGGCCCATCTCTGCTGCCATGGTAGCGCAAAGCTTGGCTACTTCTCTTGAGTGCTGCAATAGATTCTGACCATAAGAAGAACGATATCTCATGCGACCTACCATTCGGATCAGTTCAGGATGAAGACCATGAATACCAAGATCAATACAGGTTCGCTCGCCGATTTCGACAATTTCTTCTTCGATATTTTTCTCGGTTTTAGCTACGACTTCTTCGATTCGAGCAGGGTGAATTCTTCCATCTTGTACCAATCTATGAAGAGAAAGTCTTGCTATTTCTCGCCTAACTGGATCAAATCCAGAAATAATGATCGCTTCGGGGGTATCGTCTACGACAATTTCAACACCGGTAGCTGCTTCCAGTGCCCGAATGTTTCTTCCTTCTCTACCTATAATTTTTCCTTTGATATCATCGCTTTCTATGCTGAATACAGATACACAATTTTCCACGGCATGCTCTGTAGCTGTCCGCTGTATCGTATCCAATACAATTTTCTTAGCCTGCTTAGTTGCTGTTAATTTAGCCTCATCGAGAATGTCTTTGATCTGAGAAGAAGCCTTAGAATGCGCTTCTTCAGTGAGCATTTTGACTAATTCTTCCCTTGCTTCCTCTCGAGATTGGTTTGCTACTTTTTCTAAATCAGCGATGCGTTGATTAGTAATCCGATCAAGCTCATCCTTTTTCACTTGGACGGAATGGAGTTGAGCAGTAAGATTTTCCTTTTTACTATCTAACTCTGCTTCTTTTCGCTTCACTTGCTCCAGCTCTTTCGAAACTTGCTGCTCGCGTTGCTTTACTTTATTCTCATTTGTGATGATGATGTTCTTCTTCGAATTCATCTCCTCATCAAACTCTGATTTCAGCTTCAGATATTTTTCTTTCGATTCTAGAATTCGCTCTTTTTTGATCGATTCAGCATTGATCTCAGCCTCACGAAGCATGGATTTCACCTTTTCTTTGGTCTCTTCCTCCAGCTTTACATTCTTGTTTTTAATCAGTACACCTGCAATCGCAGCTCCCGCGCCAGTTCCAATTAAGGCTGCCAGGACAATATATAGTATGTCTCCCATAGGTTTTTTTAAGTTATATCACCTAGTGAGAATCCAAAAGTCTAAGAAATAAGTAGCAATAATCACAGTGCTTTTTCCAAAAGCATACTGATATGAGAAATACTGGATTTTATCTGTTCGCTATCCCCCGCGTTTATTTCTTTGGTCTCTAAGGACTCCACCATGCAGTCAAACGCAACCATTGCTAATAAATCTTGGGTATCATCCAGTCCAAATTCGTCTTTATATTTTCTCAATTTTTCATTGATCAACTTGCCGGCATGCCTGATTTTGGACTCATCCTCAATCTTGACACGCATAGGATATTCACGATCCCCTATCTTAAGTTTGATGGCTAATGTTTGCATATCAATCTGATAAATAGGTGATCAAATGGTCGATTTCTTGTATATAATTATTGATTAAGTCACTCATTTCGGTCGAATCTCCTGGACTCACCGGTCGGTTCTCCACAATGTTACTAATTTTAATCTTATTTTTAAAATGTTCGATTTCCTGCTCTTTTTCAGCCAATGATTGATTTACGTTTGCCAAATTCATCTTCAATTGCTGGTTTTCTTCAGTCAATTCCGACAATTTTCTACTAGCCTGAATCGCCAGTTTTTCCAGTTTTTGCAGTTCCTCTTGAATCATTTCTATGTACGGATCAATGCGCCTACCTCATTTTCGAAGGCTTGAATCAATTTACTCATTGTTTTGTCAATTACCTTATCTGTCAGTGTATTTTCATGATCCTGAAGGTGAAAACTCAATGCGTAGGCTTTCTTTCCAGCATCAATTTTATCTCCTTGATAGACATCGAAGACTCCCACTCGCTGCAACAATCTTCCTCCTGATTTCAAAGCTACTTTCTTTACTTGATCATAGGAAACAGACCTGTCAATTACTAATGAAAGATCTCTTCTTACCTCAGGGAATTTTGAAATCTCCTGATACTTCTTGAGCCCTGAAGCTTTTTTGCAAAGTAAATCCCAGTTCAAATCTGCAAACCATACTTCCTGACGAACCTCTGAAAGTTTCAGCGACTTATCTTCTACCAAACCAACTTCACCAAGAACCTTCTCTCCCAGCTTCAATTGTAAGGCATATTCGAAAGGTGCTCCTTCGACCATACTCACTTCACCAAGGTCGATATTAAGAGTTAAGAGAACATTCTCTACGGTTGCATAGAGATCTGAAAAAGCGAAATTCTTTGAAGGCTCAATCCAACTCTCTGCAGATTTCTTCCCAGAAAGGAAAATTGCCAGTCTTCTACTTTCACCATACCCATTTTCTTCCTTATTATAAACTGTGCCGAATTCAAAGTATTTCAAATCCGTCTGTCTTCTATTGATATTTCGTGACAAAACTTCCAATCCAGAATACAATAAAGACTGACGCATCACATCCAAATCTTCACTCAATCGGTTGAAAATCTTAACAGATTGAGACGCATCCAAAAAGCCAGACTTCTCCGCATAAGTAGATTTGGTGAGACTATTTGTAATCATCTCCAAGTAGCCTTGACCTGCCAAAATCTGAGAGAGCTTAAACTGCAGCTTATTCAGATCCTTCACTGGATGCTCGGCGAGATAATCAGTATTGAGATTTTCCGCTAATACCACCTGCTCAAAGCCATGGATCCGAAGAATCTCTTCGATCACATCTGCTTCCCGAGTCACATCTACACGATATGGCTTTGCAATTGCGGTAAATCCGATTTCAGTTTCATCGGTAACTTTGATTTCAAGACTCTCCAGAATTCTTTTGACTTCCGTATGGGCTATTTTCTTTCCGATCAGACGATTGATATGCCCAAAGGAAACTTCAATTTCAAAATCTTCAACTGGATTCGGATACAAATCAATTATTTCAGAGCCTATTTTGGCTCCTGCGATTTCTTGCAAAAGGGAAACTGCCTTCTTAAGAGCATAAACCGGCATATTCGGATCAGTTCCCCGCTCAAAGCGGAAAGAAGCATCCGTTTTTAATCCATGAAACTGTGCTCCTTTTCGGATGATATCCGGAGAGAAATAGGCCGATTCTAGGAAAATAGAAGTTGTTTGGTCTGAAACTCCAGAGTTGACTCCACCGAAAACACCTGCAATACAAAGTCCGCCTTTCGGATCTTTAATCATCAGTTCGTCTCCAGATAGCTTTCGCTCTTTTTCATCCAAAGTTTTGAAAATTGTTCCTTTTGGACTTTTTCCAACGATGATTTTTCCTTCGGAAATCTGATCTGCATCAAAAGCATGAAGGGGCTGCCCGAGATCATGTAGGATAAAATTGGTGATATCGACCACATTATTAATGGGCTCTAGATCCAATGATTTCAAAAAATTCTGAAGCCATTTAGGAGAAGGGCCAACCTTCAGATCTGTCAAGACAATCCCTGCGTAGCGAGGACAATCAGTTGAATTCTCTACTTCGACAGTGATTTTTGGACCTTGAGTTTCTGCCTTCAAATCAGTCACCGTATCTATGCATAGCTCCTTTTGGAGTAAAGCTTTCAAATCCCGGGCTACACCTAAATGTGAAGCAGCATCTGCACGATTTGGAGTCAATCCGATTTCCAAAATATGATCCTGCCCTACTTCGATCAGCTTCGAAGCCGGTGTTCCATTGGGTAAGTCGGTATCCAAGACCATAATCCCAGCATGACTTCTTCCCAAACCCAATTCATCTTCGGCACAGATCATCCCTTCGGAAGCTTGACCTCTGATTTTCGCCTTTTTGATTTGAAAAGAATCGCCCTCTGTTGGGTAAAGTGTCGCACCGATAGTAGCCACCAAGACTTTTTGCCCTTTGGTAACATTTGGAGCGCCACATACAATATGTGAAGGTTCTGGTTGACCGATATCCACGGTTGTCAAGTTCAATTTGTCTGCATCTGGATGTTTTTCACAAGTCAAAACTTCTCCGATCACAATGCCTGCTAGGCCACCTTTTATGGATTCATAAGCTTCGATGCCTTCCACTTCCAGACCAGATTGAGTCAGCAGTGCGCCGATTTCTTCTGGGCTTTCGGTAAGTGCTATATATTTTTTTAATCGATTGATGGAGATTTTCATAGGTATTTCAAAAGGGGAATCCCTCGATTCGACCAAGGGTAAATTAAAAAGAGCCCAAAAACCCTTTTTTAATCAGCTTACAAATTTAAGAGAATTGGCTTAGTCAGAAAGGCTATTTTTTGTAATTTTTCTCCCCGGCTAGAATCGGTATAGGAAGTAGATTTTCCTTTGGAGGCAGCGGGCAAGCATAATCTGGGTTGTATGCGCAATAGGGATTATAAGCCAAGTTAAAATCGAGGGTGATACTGTTTTTCCCGTCTTGTCGAGCATTAATATAGCGACCTCCACCGTAAGTTTCACCGGCACTGGTTTGGTCGGCAAAAGCCAGGAAAAAGTTTCGCTTATCTGCTTCGTCCATGGATTGGAGCAGAAGCAAACGATTTACATTCCCGCCAAGCTCAAACTCCGCGTAACTATGCTCGATGTATTTCTCTCTTGAACCATCAGTCAAGGGCACTTCACGCACTTTTCGATTTTCTATTGGGACCATTCTGGCCTTAACTCGATAAGTTGGATCGATTGGAAAAAAACTTAACTCCTTAAATTCTCGCTTTTGTGAATCGCTGAGCGGAGATTCGATATTGAATCGAATGAATTTAAATTGCCTCTCACGCTCTGCCTCGATCTTTTCAATGTAATCTTCCGGACTCTCCGTAGCGGTCAGCGTGTAAAAAAAAGCACCCGCAACTACCACGGAAACAAGAAGTATAATGATTGTATTCTTTTTCATAACTCAAAGTATGCCATCGTCGGCGAAGCTAAAGTAGCCATGATCTGTAAAAATCACATGATCTAAGACAGGTAAATCCAATTCTCGCCCGATTTTTACCATTCGCTCTGTTAATCTCTTGTCCTGCTCTGAAGGCTTTAAGTTGCCACTTGGATGATTATGAACCAGAATGATTGATTGAGCCAAATGTTCTAGGGCCACTTTAAAAACCACCTTAGTGTCTACAACAGTTCCAGCAGTCCCTCCTTGTGAAACCAAATGCTTCTTTAGCACTTGGTTGGAGCGAGAGAGCAAAAGCAGATAAAAATATTCGACTTGCTCATCAAACAGCTCAGGCTTCATCAGTTCATAAATATGTCTAGAGCAGGTGATTTTTGTTTTGACTTGAGCTCCGGAATCCTTTCGTCTCCTACCGAGTTCCATGGCAGCGACAATTGAAATCGCTTTCGCCTCACCTATTCCCTTGAATTTTTTTAAATCTTGGATGGAAAGTCTTGC
>CAWUWQ010000288.1:0-9036 GCA_963926065.1 uncultured Algoriphagus sp. | reverse complement strand
TGAATAATAATAAGCTGTGGCTTTTCGAACAGAACCTTCACTAAGGAGTAATTCTTTAGCTCTCCCCTCATCCAACCCAGTAGCTTCCATTATCATATTGATACCACGCTGAACCAGTTTGGCGTTGGACAATTGCATATCCACCATTTTATTCCCTTTCACCCGGCCAAGCTTAATCATGACCGCAGTGGAAATCATATTTAAGACTAGTTTTTGAGCAGTACCAGCCTTCATTCGAGTACTCCCTGTTACAAATTCCGGACCTACAACCACCTCAATTGCAAAGTCAACTTCATCCGAAAGGGGGGAGTTTGGATTGCAAGTGATGCTTCCTGTCAACAAGCCCTTCGATCTTGCCGTTTTTATACCTCCAATTACGTAGGGGGTGGTGCCTGAGGCAGCAATCCCAATCACGATGTCATCTTCATTGAACCCGTATTCTTGGATATCTTTCCAGGCTTGATCAGCATCATCCTCTGCATTTTCTACCGCTTTGCGGATGGCATGATCTCCTCCCGCTATCAAACCAATCACCCAATCAAAAGGTACTCCATAGGTAGGAGGACATTCGGAGGCATCTAGAATGCCTAATCGACCACTAGTCCCTGCACCAATGTAAATCAACCTCCCTCCTCGCTCCATTCGTGGAACTATCGCAGCTACTAAATCAGAAATAACTGGAATAACTAATTGAACAGCCAAAGGGACTTTCTGATCCTCTGCATTAATATTTTGTAATAACTCTATGACAGTCATCTGATCGAGATTGTCATATAATGAGGTGCTTTCGGTTACTCTCATAGCATTTCTTGATGATATAAAGTCAGTCCTGCGATAGGACTTTCAATTACAAGGTTCACATTTATTCCGTTATCATAAGCAGCTTTTCTCAGGATATCACTATTGTAATAAGCGATCGATCCAACAAAATTGACTTGCTTATTCTGGTAGTTATGGTATTTTTTGACGTGTTTTTTGAAAAAATCCTGGAATGAATTATAATAAAGCAAGTAGCAATACCGATCTGATTTATGTTCGGTGATAAACCTACAGAAGCTAGCCATATATCGATTAGGAAAAGGCTTTTGATAAACATGCTCTTGAATCATGGTAGCTGTCAATCCAAATCTTTCTATCAGTTCCTTCTTGATCGATTCAGGGATTTCATCATGGATGAAATCACTTAGAAACTTCCTCCCTATATATCCTCCTCCACCCTCATCACCAAGGATATATCCGGGAGCCGGTCTCGTATCTATAATCCTTTGCCCATCGTAATCACAGCTATTTGAGCCAGTGCCAAGAATACATGAAATCCCTGAATTATGTCCGCAGGTAGCTTTTGCTGCAGCGGAAAGATCATGATCCACCTCTATCTTAGCATAGGGAAAAATTGTTTTCAGCGCAGAAGTCACTTCATCATTCCGGCCCTGACTTGAGCAGCCTGCGCCATAGTAATAGATTTCTTCAATCTCGCTTTCCAGATTGACCAGAAAATCATCCCGCATCTGGATCGCCATTTCTTCAGAGGTCTGATAATAAGGATTAAATCCTACCCCTCTGTGTTGACTTACTTTTCCATTCTTATGAATTACCCTCCAGTCTGTCTTACTGGAGCCACTATCTGCGATTAATATCATGCTATGCGAGATGCCCTATTGGAATAAATTTTTCGAAAACTTTCTCAGTGTGTGGTGCATCAGGCAATTCTTCAGTCAAGTCTTGACCTGCCCAATGTTCATAATGCTTTCCATTTCTCCACATCCTAGAGTCCGTTAGATCATAAATTATACCTCGGTAGGCAACCCAGATTTCAGGCTTATCTTGCCCGTTTCTTAACGCAAGCTGTTGCTTGGTGTAGACTTTCATTAGAGCATTTTAATCTGAGCATTGATCCATCGCTCCGGAATTTCCCCTTTTTGAGCGATTTGGTAATCTGAATAGCTGCAAGGAACGGTACTCATCCGATCAAATCGCTCTTTATCTTGGCTAGGCACCTCAAGCCACCACTTGCCACTGCGCTTACTCTTATAAAAAACCAAAGTACTTGGCTTTGTATCCAAAGAAACAGTGTATTTGATGTAATCGCTGCTTTTGAAGGACAGGCTGTCCTTTCTGGAATAAAAACCTTCAATGAAGTACCAAATCATCACAGAAATAACCTTAGCAGTTTTGTTGACTGCATCATCATAATAAGGCTCATAGCCATAAACCCCAAAAGAGCTCAACTTTTCATTTGTACCTGCGAACCAACAAATTTGGCAAGCTTCTTCCGCAGTAAGTCCGAAAGGCTGCGGGTCCATTGATCCTGGAGCATCTGCAGATTGGATAGCATTGAGATCAAAACTCAATAAGTCAGCATTCCTTATCAAAGGCTCCACCTCTTTAAACTCAGCTCTAAGCTCGCCTAATCGCACGTGTTCGAAATACAGTTTTTCCAAAACGTTAATCAAGGTAGGATCTACCAAAAAACTTTGATAGCCGAGATGGGAATAAGAGAAAAGGAAATTAGGCTGATGTAAAATAATATCTTGAGTATGCTGATCCGTAGCGGGACCATTCTCCTCCATATCAAACTTAGCATCCACTGTCAATAGACTGACCAGCTTTTTCATCTTCTGATACGAAAGATATTGACCATAGTCCAAATCATGTGACCCTCCAAAATAAATGGGGAGGATTTGATTTTTCATCAATTGCCCTCCTACTTCTTTCATCCGATCGTAGGTTTCTTCCCGAGTTGCACCTGAAATCAAATCTCCTAAATCTGCGACTCTATAAGAACTTAGTCCTTTTTTAAGCTCGTAAAGTTTCTCTCTGATCTCGTTGCTACCTCGGTTTGCACCTTCTATTTTGGAAGCTCCTCTATTTTCTTTTAACCCTACCAAAGCAATTTGAACTCCTTTCAAGTCTGGAAAATCTTCGCCAAAAAAATGGATTTGTTTAAAAAATGAACTCTCTGAAAAAATTTTCTGCCAAAGGTATTCAGGTACTGGATCAAAATAGGATTGAATGGTCATGCTGGATTTAGGTGTGAAGTAAAAATAATCAAAAATGGTTCTTAAATAAAAAATCCCGCCAAAGCGGGATCTTATTTTTGATTATCCTCCAAAATCGTCAAATCGAATATTTTCTTGGGGAATCCCCAGATCATCTAGGAGTTTCAAAACTGCTGCGTTCATCAAAGGAGGTCCGCAAAGGTAATATTCCACTTCATCTGGCTCTGGATGATTCTTCAAATAATTATCAAAGAGAACTTGGTGAATGAATCCTACGTAGCCATCCGACTCTTTGTCTTCAAGTGATTTTTTGATTTTCCAGTTATCTTCGGGAAGAGGTTCTGAGAGACCAATATTGAATTGGAAGTTCGGGAAATCTTTTTCGATATCTCTAAATTGAGGCGTATAGAACAACTCTTTCTTAGATCTACCACCATACCAATAGGAAACTTTTCTATCTGTCTTCTCTGTATGGAAAAGATGGAATATGTGTGATCTTAATGGAGCCATTCCTGCACCACCTCCGATATAAATCATTTCTCGTTGGGTAGGGTTGATATGGAATTCGCCGTAAGGACCAGAAATCATCACTTTATCTCCTGGCATTCTCCCAAAAACATATGAGGAACATGCTCCCGGATTGACATCCATCCACCTATTGTTCGCTCTATCCCAAGGTGGAGTCGCGATACGAATGGTCAACATTACAATGTTACCTTCTGCAGGGTGGTTGGCCATAGAATACGCTCGGAATAACTCTTCGTCATTTTTCATGACCAAATCCCAAAGTCCAAATTTATCCCAATCACTTTGGTATACATCAGCAGGGTGACCCAAATCTGGATGCGGAGTGATATCCATACCTTTGAAACTCACAGTAATCGCTGGAACGTCAATCTGAATGTATCCTCCGGATTCGAAATCAAGTGTTTCTCCCTCCGGAAGCTTCACTTTAAATTCTTTGATAAAAGTAGAGACGTTATAGTTCGAAACTACTTCGCATTCCCACTTCTTAATACCGAAGATTTCTTCTGGAACACGAATCTTCATATCGTTCTTCACTTTAACCTGACATGCTAATCGAACATTACTCTGCTGTTCAGCACGGCTAAGATGACCTATCTCAGTCGGAAGTACTTCTCCCCCGCCCTCTTCAATGATACACTTGCACATTGCGCAGGTACCTCCTCCACCACATGCGGATGGAAGGAAGATTTTCTGACCCCCTAGAGTCGACAAAAGCGTCGTTCCTGCAGAAGTTACGATTGGAGAACTAGTATCCCCATTGATAATGATGCTAACGTCTCCTGACGCAACAAGCTTTGATTGTGCAAAGAGGAGAATAAAAACCAGTAGCAGTATAATAACGGTAAAGGCTACAATGGATGTAATAATTACGGAACCCATGAAATTTTGGTTTAATTTTTCTTAGGAATTTGGCCCCAGTATGGGAACACAAATATATTTATAAATCACTAACACAGGACATATTCCTGGTCAAATTTGAACTCATTTTGGAACAAGTCTAATTGGATAACTGATTAATTGTTCAAGAGGTTTAACAAAGTGGTCAGCCTAGATTTCAACTGTCTCCTATCGATGATGAAATCAAGAAATCCGTGTTCCAAAACAAACTCAGAACTCTGGAAGCCTTTTGGTAAATCTTTTCCAATTGTTTCACGAATCACTCTTGGCCCAGCAAATCCTATCAAAGCTCCCGGCTCGGCGATATTAAAATCACCTAGCATCGCATAAGAGGCAGTTACCCCACCTGTTGTGGGATCAGTAAGAAGCGAAATATAGGGAATTCCTGCTTGGTCAAGCAGTGCAAGCTTAGCAGAGGTTTTAGCCATTTGCATCAGAGAAAAGCCTGCTTCCATCATTCTTGCTCCTCCTGACTTGGAGATCATCAAGAAAGGAATTTTATTTTTCAACGAATGGTCGATGCCCCGCGCAATTTTTTCTCCCACTACCGAGCCCATAGAACCTCCGATGAAATTAAAATCCATACAGCAAACTACAATATCTAACCCATTCATTTTGCCTACAGCAGTCCTAACGGCATCATTCAATGCTGTTTTTTCGATTGTGGCTACTATTCGAGCATCATATGGTTTGGTGTCTGTAAACTTCAGAGGGTCACCAGATTTCATATTTGCGTCTAATTCCTTGAATATATTCTGATCAAATAGGATTTCAAAGTATTCCTTTGAACCTATTTTAACGTGAAATTCATCATCGGGGCAGACAAAGGAATTATTTTTTAGCTCTCTGGTATGAATAATACTCCCATTTGGGGTTTTAAACCAAAGGCCATCAGGAGCATCTTTCTTATCTGCGGTAGATGTTTTGATCCCTTTATCTGTTCTCTTAAACCAAGCCATATTGAGTTTCTGTTTTTTTGAAAAATCAAAGGTCACAAATTTAGCCTATATATCTGGTAAATAAAATGAATGTAAAATTGACTCAACTGGGTCAAACACTAGTTTTAAAGCCAAATTATCTACTATAATTTGACGGATATAATTTACTCACAAGTAAAAAGAAGGGGGTAATTTGATCAAACATAATTAAACTCGACGCGAAAGCTCTTAAATAAGCGCTTCCATCTCCTCGAGGCTGTAAATCTTTTGCTCACTTGAGATTGAGAAATCCTGCAATTTAATCAATGGCAGATTCTTATTTTTACCAATGATATGCCAATCAGGAGGGCTTGATAACCAATTTCCATCTGCATCTTTCATGTGACTTCTGTCGGAAAAAAAGGAATCAATATAATCCATAGCATTTATCGATTTGAAGAAAGGCAAATCGCCTTCTTTTAAATGATCTTTTTTTTCAAAAGTCAATTCAAAATATTCCTTAGCGCTAATCGGGAGAGACAGAGTGGAATCAAAATCGTAAACCAAATTTATTTCAGCTGTAGATGCTAACATAATTACATGGTAATTCCACCAGACTACTTCGTCATCATTGATTGATTTTTGAAATCTAAAAGGGCAATTTTTTAAGGGGTTAGAAACGATAAGAACTTTTTTTGTAAAGTCCTTTAATTCTTGGTTTTGGCATAGGTGCCAAATGTTTTCTTCGCAGAAATTGGCGGAATAGTTGAACTCTTTTATTTTCATTGATGCCACAAAGGTAGCATAGTTCTAGAGCACCGGATTGAAGCTGACCGAAATATTTGTTTGGTGCTCAAAAAGCTTGAAATAAGAGAGTTGAACTTAATTCTCCTCCAGAATTCTGTCATTAAAAATAAATTCAGCTAGAAGATTTGATTATCTTCAAGCGAAACTGTCCACGAAATTAATTTTCAATTCTCATCAATTGCCCAAAATTTAGAACATGAGTTTAGCGTTACTTCTACTGATATCCGGAATCATCCTGCTCCTAGCTTACCGATTTTATGGAAATTTTGTCTACAAAAAATTTGGGCTGAATGATGATAAACCCGCTCCATCCCACACCCACCGGGATGGAATAGACTACGAGCCAAGCAAACCAATAGTGGTTTTGGGTCATCATTTTGCTTCAATTGCTGGTGCTGGTCCAATTGTAGGCCCTATTATCGCAGTTACTTTTGGATGGATTCCTGCGGTGATTTGGATTTTGGTTGGAGGAATATTTTTTGGAGCAGTTCATGACTTAGGGAGTATGGCTGCTTCCATGAAAACGGATGGTAAATCTATCGGAGTAATCATCCGAAATCAGATCGGACTCCGCGGCAAGCAGCTATTTATTGTTTTTAGCTTTTCTACACTAATCCTGGTAATCGGTGTGTTTTCAGACATTATCGCCAAAACCTTTGTCAGTAATCCTGGAGTAGCATCTGCTTCCATCTTGTTCATCCTCCTTGCTGTAGGATTCGGGATCATGAATAGATTGGTAGGAAGTAAAAAAGTATCATTCATTATCCTTAGTATCGTTGGTGTAATCTTGATGTATTTCTTTGTCTACCTCGGGATGCAGTTCCCCTTTGAGCTCGACTATAAGATTTGGATTTTAGCACTTTTGGGTTACGCTTTTATAGCCTCTGTCACCCCAGTAAGTATGCTGCTTCAGCCCAGAGACTATTTGAACAGTTTCTTACTATATGGGCTGATAATCGCTGCAGTTCTTGGGGTATTTGTCTCCAACCCTGAAATTCAAATGTCTAATGAGATCACGGTATCTAATGAAAACCTAGGATATATTTTTCCAGTTTTGTTTGTAACTATCGCCTGCGGAGCCATTAGTGGATTTCATTCTTTGGTTGCCTCGGGAACTACTTCTAAGCAACTTGACAAAGAAAGTGATGCAAAATTAGTTGGTTTCGGGGGGATGCTAATTGAATCATTTTTAGCTATCATTTCCGTAGGAGCAGTAGTAGTTTTGACCAAGGGTGAATATTCTGCTCGGCTTCTAGGAGAGGGTCCAGTCTCCCTTTTTTCAACAGGTTTAGGGGGAATGATATCTACGTTAGGAGTCTCTGAAAATTTTGCCGTAGGCTTTGTAGCCTTGACTGTCTCAGCTTTTGCTTTAACTACACTTGACACATGTACCCGCCTCGCTCGATTTACACTTCAAGAATATTTTGAGGACGTTCCCCGGCCAGCGGCTCAATTTCTTGCAAAAAACAGATTTGTCTCCACCGGAATCGTAGTGATTTTTTCGATTTTACTTCTACTTTCAGGAGAGTTCACCACGCTTTGGCCAATCTTTGGATCGGCAAATCAACTACTTGCTGCTTTAGCATTATTAACTATTGCGGTGTGGCTGATTAAGAAAGAAGTAAATGCTTTGTTTGTCACAATTCCGATGTTTTTCATGTTCACGGTCACCTTGGCTTCTCTAGGGCTTTTTGCTTGGAAAAACTTTCAAGATGGCGTTTATGTGCTTTCATTTATTGCGGCTTTGCTCTTTGTGTTAGCGACTTCTTTGATGGTTTTGGCTACAAAAAGCTTGAAAAAAGAAGTCAAAGAACCCCTTAAGGTTCTCTGACTTCTTGAGAAATTTAATGTGTATTAAATACATCCTCGGCTTTTCTTGGGATTCTCCATGCGATACCCACATTAATTAAGTAATCAGCAAATGCAGCATCACCATGAACCACTTTATCTGGAGTAGAATTTTCGACATCAGTGACACTTTGCGTTCTGTTCCTAAGTAAGGCTACCGGTGCATTCAGCGTACCTGTCACATTCCCTTTCATGTAGCTGATTCCAGGTTCAACAGAAACAATATATCCCGGCCTTCTAAACCCCTTGCTGCCTCCTATTGTATCTCGAACAGGAATACCTTCGATTCTTCCGCCAATTGAAATCCCAAGTCCGTGGATTTTTTCAATAGATTTAAAAACTCCTGTCCGAAGGGCAAACTGGTCTGGAACACTCATAATTGCTTCGTTTTCAAGTCTTCTGTTGGTAGCTGTTCCATTCATCTCTTTTGGATTAAACATATAGAACCCATCATAATACCAAAAATAGGTTCCCTGGATATTCCAAAGTCCCTGGATATCTAGGATCAGACCAACCCCTCCATCACCGAGCTGAATAGACTGATCAACAGTTCTTTCTAACTCTATTCCCTCATCCCCTTGATTATAAAATGTACTGGTCGCTGCATAATCGCCAGTGGGGAATTTCACTCCCAATCCGATTGCAGTATTGCCTTTTTTAGCTTTTTCTCCTGAAAGCAACCAATACCCAGCACCAAGTCGCATATCTCCTATCCCCTTAGAATAGGTAGAATGTCGCTCAGTTCTCCCATGTTCATAAAGTGAACTACGCTCGTTGTATTGTAATGGAAGTGACATGATCCCATAAAGCCTTTCAGAAAAGGCATAACTGATATTGATGTCGAGGCCGTGTTGCTTATTGATCACTTCTGTATGATCGTCAAGTCGGTTACGCTCCTCTTCTTTTCCACGGAAATGCCGAAAGGATTTGAAATAACGATAGTTAGCTGAAATGTTCCATTCTCCTTTTTCCAGGAGATTGCCTTGTCCCACAGCATTCCCAATACCGGAAAATTGCCTGATGGCTACACAACCTTGAGC
>CAWUWQ010000287.1:0-12303 GCA_963926065.1 uncultured Algoriphagus sp. | reverse complement strand
AATATCCTATCCTTGTATTTGGAAGTTTCTACAGATCGAGCGCCTATCCAAAAGCTCGAGACCCAGCTGGACAAGATAGAAAAAGACAGTATTTCATACGATAAAAACAGCGCAGCTCCGCTACGGGAAATCGGCAAAAAGTATGATGAGTTGAGCAGCAGGATCCGCACACTTTATTCACAAATAGGCGACTATATCGGGCCATGGACGAGTGATCAAAAAGAACAATCTAATTACTACCGCTCGATGAAATCCAAACTTGCAGTGGAAAGAGACCAAGTAATTAAAAACACCCTTCCCAAAATCAACAAAGGGCTGAAAAAAGATAAGCGATTGAAAATGGACTAAAGTCTTTTACAATTGTTGATAAAAAGGCTTTCTATTCGTACAAAATTGGAATAGTCTGGAAACTAGATTTTATAGGTTCGAGTCATGTGGCTCGAACCTTTCCTTTTGTAGTGCAATTGTAGCTTAATAAATAACGACTAGAATTTTCATTGACTTTTTTGCCTCGAGGGCAGTGTCATCACATCATTTCAAATTCCCGATTTGTAAATACACAAACCTCAGCGAGAACCTTTTCTGCTAAACCTCAATGTGACTCTCTTTACCACTTTGATCTCTTCCCCGGTAAACGCTAGTTTTTCCATTAACTTTTTCCTATTTTTCCACTTTGACACAATAGACTCTATCCTATGAAAAAACACCTGCTAACAAACCTATTATTCTTTTTTGCTTTGGTAATTACCTGCCAAGCTCAAGAGGCGATCTTTCGGGCTCAAAACATTGTTTCTCCAGAAATCCGTGAGGATGGATCTGTTACTTTCAGACTCTTTGCTCCAAATGCAAATTCTGTTCAGGTAACTGGGGATTTTTTGCCATCAATGAAAATTGAAACCCCAAGAGGTCCTATGGATGGGCCAGGAAAAAATGATTTAGTGAAGGACGCTAATGGAGTCTGGGAATATACCTCTCAAGCTTTAACCCCAGAGCTGTACAACTATTCCTTTATCATTGACGGATTTACAACCACCGATCCCAGCAATCCTTTCTTGATTCGGGATGTGGCATCTGTCACCAATATCTTTATCGTAGGTAAGGGACAGGCGGATCTTTACCGAACACAGGATGTTCATCATGGAACCGTTACTCGTCGTTGG
The DNA here is from genome assembly GCA_963926065.1 of uncultured Algoriphagus sp. GTDB lineage: Bacteria > Bacteroidota > Bacteroidia > Cytophagales > Cyclobacteriaceae > Algoriphagus. Next base: position 11,143 of record CAWUWQ010000287.1, on the reverse strand, counting down.
TATGATTCTCCGACATTGGGTATGGATAGAAGAATAACTATTTACACTCCTCCTGGATATGAAAAATCAACTGAAAAATACCCGGTACTCTACCTTTTACACGGAGCTGGAGGTGATGAGGAAGCTTGGATAGCCTTAGGTCGCACCGCTCAAATCATGGATAATCTAATCGCTGAAGGAAAAGTAACACCCATGATTGTAGTGATGCCAAACGGTAATGTGATTCAAGATGGAGCTCCTGGGGAAGGTAGTCTAGGTTTTTATAAACCACAGTTTATGGTACCCAAAACAATGGACGGTACTTATGAAGGAGCTTTTAAAGACATCATCAGCTTTGTGGAAAGCAGCTATCAGGTAAAAACCGATAAAGCAAATCGGGCAATTGCCGGTCTTTCTATGGGAGGATATCATTCCTTACATATTTCTAGATATTATCCGAACACATTTGATTATGTAGGCTTGTTTTCGGCTGCAATAATGGCCCGCGAAGATGCGACTGGAAAAGTCTACAGCGACTTTGACAAAACTTTATTGGCCCAAAAGGACAACGGATACAAACTGTACTGGATCGCAATCGGCAAAACTGATTTTCTGTATGATGCTAATAAGGAGTTCCGTAGCAAACTTGATGGCATGGGAATGACCTATGATTATGTAGAAAGTGAAGGAGGGCATATTTGGAGAAACTGGAGAGTATACCTTACTCAGTTTACTCCAATGCTTTTCAAGTAATATTATTTTTAACCTACCTATTGTAGTACCTGTGTATAAGATTCCTCTTATGCACAGGTTTAACTTTTAAAGTTATTCCAAGAGATAAAAATTGATCACCCTACCCTCACCTTTTAACCTAAACGCTATGATTTCTTTTAAATATCTAACTGTAGCACTGCTCCTGCTCTCCCATCTGGCTTTTTGCCAAATGCCAAGTCGCACTCCAACTCCAAATGACAATCTAAAATCCAGTGAAGTTTTGTCAAATGGGGATGTGGTTTTTAGAATTTATGCACCAAACTCCAAAGAAGTTACTATTGGAGGAGACATCATTCCTTGGGGGCAAAAAATCGAAGGAACTAAGGCTGAAAATGGAGTTTGGGCTTTTACTGTCCCTCAAGTAAAAACTGGAACCTATCGTTACCATTTTTTGGTAGACGGGGTGAAAGTGTACGACCCTAAAGCTCCAAATGCTAATGAAACGTCTGCCTTGATAGATGTACTTCCCAATGGCGAAGAGGAATTTTTCGCGATGCGAAAAGACATTCGTCACGGAGCAGTTTCTTCGGTACATTATTATTCCTCCTCCACACAAAGCATGCGTCGGATGCATATCTGGACTCCTGCTGGGTACAACGCCAAAAACTCCAAGATTCCAGTTTTTTATCTAATTCACGGCGGAGGAGACAGCGATCTAGCTTGGTCTAACGTCGGCCGTGCAGGACTGATTATGGATAATCTTTTAGCTGAAGGTAAAGCAAAAGAAATGCTATTAGTAATGCCTGACGGAGGGATAGATACTAAAGAATTTGTCAAGGACTTTGTCAATGATCTGATCCCTTACATTGAAAAAAACTACACGGTACATGCCGATGCTGACAACCGGGCTTTAGCAGGACTCTCAATGGGTGGGCTAGAAGTTTTAGATTCTTTCATGGCCCATCCAAATATGTTTGCCTACATCAATGTGATGAGTTCTGGTTGGTTTGCCAATAACGAGGAAATGTATAAAAGCGGAGATACTCGCTTGGCAGAAATCGCCTCTATCCTAAATAAAACAGCCAAAATCCTACTTTTCACCCAAGGTGGCTCAGAAGACATTGCCTATTCCAATGGAAATGAAATGCTCAAGATCTTCGACAAAAACGGAATCAACTATGAATTCACCGAAATGCCAGGGGGACATTCTTGGTATGTATGGAGAAATGATTTACACAATTTTGCCCAAAAACTATTCTATTAACGAAAACCTATTCTTATGAAATTCAAACATTTTACCACCGGCATCGCTGCGCTCCTATTGCTGAGCAATGCCATCCAACTGCAAGCACAGGAAATTAGTGCTATGCAAGCCCCCAAGGTAGTTTCTCCCGAAATTGCTGCAGATAATTCAGTGACCTTTCGAGTGCTTTCCGAAAAAGCCAGTGAAGTCACACTCAACGGAAGTTGGATGGGCTTCGGAAAGACCGTCCCATTAACTAAAGGTGAGCAGGGTGTTTGGTCGGTCACCATTGACCCTCTGACTTCTTCCATGTATCATTACAACTTATTCATCGATGGAGTCGCTGCCATTGACCCAACTAATCCTCAGGCACTTCGAGATGGAACCCGCTATGCCAGTATGCTGATGGTAGAGGGTGATGAATCTAAAGTTTTTCAACTCAATGAAACCCCTCACGGGAACATCTCCCAAGTCTGGTACGAATCTCCTTCGTTGGGACTCGACAGACGAATGTATGTGTACACTCCTCCAGGGTATGACAGCGGAAAAGATTCCTATCCGGTACTTTACCTCCTTCATGGCGCAGGTGGTGATGAAGACGCTTGGACATCTTTGGGTAGAGCAAATCTGATTTTGGACAACTTGATCGCTTCTGGCAAATCAAAAGCTATGATCGTGGTGATGACCAATGGAAATGCTTGGCAAACTTCCTCCTTGAGAAATGCACCTGGAATTGGCACCATTACCCGAGAAAACTTCGCCCAATACCAAGGTAAATTCGAGAAAAGTCTGGTAGAAGATGTAGTGCCATACCTCGAGAAAAATTACCGAGTAAAGGCCGAAAAGAACAGCAGAGCTCTTGCAGGATTGTCTATGGGTGGTGGACATACTATTACTGCTTCCATCACCTATCCGGGAACTTTCGGTTACATCGGTGTATTCAGCAGTGGGATTTTTGATGCTAATGCAGACATGGCTGAATTGGAGAAAAAATTCACAGCTCTTAAAGCTAGTGGTGTTTCAAAATACTGGGTAGCCTGCGGCAAGGAAGATTTTGTCATGGAATCTAACAAGCGATTGTTGAGTATTTTAGACAAAACCGGTTTTGAACACGAATACTTCGAAAACGAAGGCGGTCATACTTGGGCCAACTGGAGAACCTATCTTACTATGTTTAGCCCGATGCTATTCCAATAATCAATACATTACCTATTAACCTATCTATTACATGAAGCGCAGTCCAGTTTGGATTGCGCTTCTTTTATTCTTCCTTGTTTTTCAGTTAGAAGGATTCTGTTGTAAAAAGATCTTAGCGGGGTTTTCCCCATGATGTTATAGATTAATCAAGAAGAAAATGCTGCTCGACCTTACTGCACCTCCACCACAAACCTCTGATATCTCGTCATCGGATGAGTGCCATTATCCTTTACCTCGGCGATGATATGGAGCTGACCGACAGCCGTTGGATCCAATGACACGTTTACTTTACTGACTTCAGCGCTAAGCTTTGCATCTCCAGAATAAGTCCCAACCTCTTTATATATCCAAAATTTGATTTCCAATTGATCTCCATCAGGATCAGTGCTCTCAACTACAATAGAAAGACTTTCGCCAGGTTTAGCCAGTATTCTTGTTGGTGAAACAGCCTTTACTACTGGAGGATGATTGGCATCGGCATAGTCCATTACAGACCAATCGGCTCGAGCAGCAAAGTCTTGCTGAATCGCTTCAATCCAACGAACCTGAGGATATGTTGCCTCTAGCGTTTTTGTAAATGGATTATAATCCAACACTTCTTTTCCGTCTTCCCAACGATTCGGTTGCGTAGCTGACCGAACTAATCGACCACCCCAGCCTCCCCATTCGGGATAATTTAGATTATCTAACCCAACATCCATCAGATGCAAATAGGCTGGTGAATCACCTTCAGAGATAAAGTCATAAACTCCAAAACTACCCCACTGAAAATCCTTGATTTTAGAACTATCTCCATGAATATGTTCATCATCTCCAACCTGCTTTTGGCCATCCCCATAGCTATAATATTGCTTCATCAACGGACCGTGATTGTTGATGATCTCATTCCCCATAAAATCTCCTTCAAAAAGGTAATGCTGTGCTTCCGGCACAGCTCTTTTCCAAGGATATGCAAAGCACCAAAATTGATTTGAGTTATAAAAAACCCTTAATTCAGGCCAATTGGGGGCAATATACTTACGATAAGTCGCATCCTGATCCAGGATCGCATAGATGATTGCCTTGTCTATTACTTTTTTATAAATACGATCCCAATCCAGCGTTCCTTTAAATTCATCTTCAATAGACTTCAACGCTCTGGCGATGGTATTGGTACCTCCCCACACTTGCAAGTAAATGGGATCCAAGTCATCATCTAGCAATTTGGCTTTGATGAAATTTGAACCCTCAGTATCCACTTCCATTTCTCCCTCAAAATCGATATTCCCTATTTTCACTAAGCTCTTCAAATAGGCTGCTGTCGGAAAACCCTCCGCATGCTGACTTAGCTTTGGATAAGTTTCCCCATAGGCATCCAAAAGAGGATTCATCCACTCCACACCTGGCCATCTCAGGTCTGTTTGAGCTCCATACATAGTTTTAGTCATTGCCATTTCAGAAGTAAAAAGTGTCCCCTTTCCATCTCCTTTATAGTGCCACATCGAACTACTGTAAATTAAACCCTCGATCTGAAATTCGTTGGCATAAAGTAACATACGGATAAAAGAATCCACGTCATCAATCTCTCCATCAGTGGTCACAATAGTCCTGGGTCTCTGTGGAGCTTCAATAGATTCTTCAAGAATTTCAGGGGCTCGATTACAGGAAATCAAAACCAAAAGAGGCACAAAAAATCTGAGGCACTGTTTCGATAGTAAATTCATAGGTTTTTAAGGTTACAACACTTCAAAGTAGGAAGGCTGTCCCAAATTCCGACAATAATGTATAATCCTGAAGAAAATATTTTGCTTTTTTTTGAATTCAGTATGACTGGCCGTTTACAAAGACCAGCTAGCGATCAGAAAAAATAGCAGGTTTTATCCTAGTTATTTAAGTCCATTCCCTCCTTCCTAATACCTCCAAATAACCCAGCTATAGCTTCAAGGGTGACCATTGAGAGATTTATTACCAGACCTTCAATTCATTTTAAAAAAAAATAAGAAACCGCCAATTCCTCCCACACCAGTAGATTAGAAAATTTGAAATAGAAAGTCCTACTACCACAAGATCGTAATTTACCTTGCCATCCAATGGTATTTAAATTCCATATCCCTTCACTTGAAAACCACTACCAATCCAGATAAGCCCAAGTAAAATTGGGATGATGCCATTTGGATTAACCCTCACGAAAATAAATCCATAGACTCCAAGTGAAGGAATTTCCAGATGGATGATCCATCCAAAAAATAATATTCTCAATCAACACCTATTTATTTCACAGGTCTAAAAACACCTATCTAAATAATAGATTAAAAGCAAATAAGAAGGGTTAGGTCAATACCTTTTATGAAAGGAAATGAGTAGAAAAAATCCTTAACTTGGTTTCAATCAACCTAAATTTGCCTTTATGAAATCATTAATCCTACTATCAATCATTTCCCTTTTCACTGTTTTTTCAACTTTTGCCCAACAGACCTGCATGACGGTAGAAAATATCAAGATATTAGATGCCAAATGGGAAGAGGCAAATCTTCACCCTGATCCTGACTTTATGGAATCTACCATAGCAAAGGAATTCGTTTGGGTGCATAATCATGCTTCCATGATTGACACAAAAGTTGATGTCGTTGGGCGGGCAAAAACCCAAAAAGCGAACGGTACAAGTGATACAAAATCCAGAATTCAAAGGGAGGTGAAAGTGGCGATTACGGGCAAAACTGCAATCGTTACTGGCATTACTATCGTCGATAGAGCTCCTATTCCTACCAAATATCACTTTATGCGAACTTATGTCGAAGTGGATGGAAAATGCCTTTTGGTAGGGAATCACACGATGGCTGTTCCCGAGGAGGAATAGAAGCTATTTACAAGAAACCGTCTTCTATCCAACCTATTTGGTTTTCAGAGTCAGTTCTTCCATTCTATTTTTATGATACTCACTTCCACTTATCGAATAGGCTTTCTTCACATAATCTAAGGCTCTGTTCAAGTCATTTTCAGCGATGAAATAATCTGCCATGGAATCATATAAATTGGCACTTTTAGGGAAATATTGAATCCCTTGCTCAAAAAACATTTTCGCTTTTTCCATTTGCCCCATATCCATATTCATGTAACCTGACATGGTGATCAAATCTTCAGGAATTGGTGGCACTGGATATCCAAAATGAGCTTCTAACTTCTTAGCTCTATAGCTCATCAATTCAAGCAGATCTTCAGGGGTTGTTTCTGGTATATTGAAAATCTCTACCCTTTCCATCTGAAACCATTCGAATAGTGAAATCAGGCCATTGCGAAGGGAAGGAAGCGGAACTGTGCCGTGAAGATCTTTTGGAAAGAATTCCCAATTAAAGTCCAACCCAGTTTCTGAATTTGCTCTGCAAAGCTCAGCAAATAAAATATTACTTCGAGCAAAAAGGGTGAAATCTGAATTATCCTTCATGACATTTTCTAAAGTCATTTCAGGCTTTTGCATATGTAGCTGACCACTGAGTGAAACATATAGTGATTTTCCTTCTAGGCTTTCTTTCGAAAAAACTTCTTTTGCTTCCCTCAGCATTAATTGATCGTCCCAATCCAAACTCGGGTCAATAGCCAGGTAATTTTCAAAAAGTTTAGGCTGATGAATCAGAGTGTTAATTGCAAACAACCCCCCGTAAGAATGCCCGATGAGTGTTCTATAATCAGTAACGGGATATTTTTCTTCTATAAATGGAATTAGCTCCTCCCCTATAAATTTTAGAAATGCAGCTGCTCTCCCATTGGGTTCCCAACTAGATTCCACAAGAGTTGGTGTCAAGTCTCTGGTTCTGTTTTTGTGATTCGAAATTCCAATAAGGATCATATCTGGGATAAAGCCTCCAGTATAAAACTTCTGAGTAACACTAAGTGCCGGTAAAAACATCTCCCCATCCAATAAATAGGCCGTCGCATATTTTCTGTCACTTTCAGGATCAAATCCCTCTGGGAACTGCACATAAAATGCTCTGGACTCTTTTAAAACTTCTGAATAGACAGAGTCTTTCAGGCCGATTTGAGTTAAATATTGCGCTTGCAGTGAACCTACAACACTAAACAGTAGAAAGAGGCCTAGAAATACTTTTTGATTGAGGTAGGACATAAGTTTTGGAATATTAAGAAAATTTGAGGGTTTACACTTCATTTTAAGAATCAGCTTTTAAAACGTGAAAAAATCTTACCCTTTTTTTTGATTATCAATTCTCCCAACTTTCACCAAATCGGTTGTATTTTGGCCAAAACCTCAATATCCAATCCATGAGCATTTTTAATATCATCACCATCCTGATTATACTTTCTGCAGGCTTTGCATTTATCAATACGAGATTTCTCAAGCTTCCTTTCACGATTGGCCTGATGATTATTGCTATTGCTTTCACGGTGGTATTGAATATTCTGGGGACTTTGAATCCCTACATTATGGAGGAAGCCAATCTGTTGATTGAATCTATAGATTTTGAAACGGTGTTGCTCGATGTGATGCTGAGCTTTCTGCTCTTTGCCGGAGCACTTCATACCAAACTCGATGCACTGAAAAAACAAAAGGGACCCATTGCGCTCTTTGCAACCATCGGAATAGTGATCTCTACTTTTCTAATCGGCACGATGATGTATTACCTATTTATCGCGTTTAGCTACCCTATCGATTACATTTATTGCTTACTTTTTGGAGCGCTGATCTCACCTACCGATCCGATTGCAGTGTTGGGGATTTTGAAAGATGCCGATGCACCCAAAAAGCTAGAAACCAAGATCGTGGGTGAGTCACTTTTTAATGATGGTGTGGGCGTGGTAGTGTTCATCGTGATTTTCAAAATCGCACAGCAAGGCTTGGATTCCATGAGTTTTGGGGATGTCGGTTTGTTATTTTTCGAGGAGGTCATTGGAGGAATTTTCCTCGGTTTGATAATGGGTTGGCTAGCTTTCCTGTTAATGAAAGTCATTGATAATTTCGAAACGGAGGTAATGATTACCCTAGCCTTGGTTATGGGCATTTCTACTTTGGCACATTATTTACATGTTTCCGGGCCACTGGCTGTGGTGGTCGCTGGTATTTTTATCGGTAATAAATCTCCTAAAATAGCCTGGTCCCAAAACACACATAACTATGTCGATAAGTTTTGGGAATTGATTGATGTATTGCTAAACGCACTACTTTTCGTGTTGATCGGGCTGGAACTATTGATTATTTCGTTGAATACCTCTTACCTTATTTTTGGATTATTGGCAATACCAATAGCTCTTCTAGCTCGGTATTTGGCACTTGCAGGGCCAGTTAAACTCTTTGAGAAAAAGCTAGACTTTATCCCAAAAACCAACCTGATTATGACTTGGGGTGGAATCCGAGGCGGAATATCCATTGCATTGGCGCTATCTCTTGAGCCTCAGATGGAGCGCGAACTTTTCCTAACGGTCACTTATGTCATCGTGGTATTCTCTATTATTGCTCAGGGATTGACTATTGGTCCCTTGGTGAAAAAGGTGCTAAAGCAGGAGTCAAATGCCGGTCATAGTGGAGAAAATAAGACGAGCGCTTAACTTTCCGGACCCAGTTTTCCTTTTACAGACTCCAGTAATTCTTTGGAATTAAAAACCTTACCTCCTCTGATTACCGTATGGACGGATCGGGTTCGATTGATATCATTGACTGGATTGCCTTTCACAATCATTAAATCACCCCATTTCCCAGAAGAAATACTTCCCGCACGATCAGCAATTCCAAAGGCTTCGGCATTCTGTTGAGTTGCATAATACAGGACTTCTCCTGCGGGAATTCCAATCTCAACCATAGCTGCCATTTCGCGGTGAATGAAAAATCCGCCAATTCCTGCCCCCAAATAATTATCCAATAAGAGTGGCCGATCCGTACCGACTGTAATCAAACCACCAGCTTTGTAATAGCGCAAAAGCGTACCTTGCTTCACTGGATAAATCAATGCACAAAGCTCGTTAAACGAAGATGGTTTCATTGCCTCCACTAGTTTTCGAGAGAAGGGCGTGAAGTATTGATTTTCATTTGCCCAATCTTCAAAAACCGGAGAATCCACCATTCCGATGGCCCCATAAGTTCCCAGTGTCGCATCAAAATAGGCTTCCTTCGCAAGATAGATTGAAATGATTTCAGCCAATCTTGGATCTAAGGGATCAAGTTGTTTTAAACTTTGATAGGCATCAATCGAATCCGCAAGCAATCGCCCTCCCAAAAAGTGCTCGATCCGATCGATTCCCATTTCGAGGGCTTCCTGCGGATTGACGGAGTTTCGATATCCCGAATTCAAATGCCCTGTCACCGTCAAATTTTGTTTGTGAGCTTGATCTATCAGAATCGCTAAGTGAGCAGCAGTGATCCCTTTGGCCTTAAATCCCAAGGCTCCTCTAGCCGCCCAATAATCGACTCGATCGCGGATGTCTTTTTCAGTAAAGTCCGGATTCCAATCTGGCGCAGCCGTTCCAAAATAAGACCCTGAATGTAAGATTCGAGGGCCTGGCCTATTCCCTGCATCAATTGCTTGCTGTAAATCCCACATTTTTTCAGGTTCAATTTCACCTGCTGGAAAAGTACTGGTGATGCCATTGGCAAGAAAAATTTTGGGCATTGCCAGCGTATCGTCATAAGCTTTATTGGCATAGCTCACTCTGTAGTGTGCATGCAAATCAATCAATCCCGGAAGGATATAATCCTCGTTGCTTAGATTTAATATTTGCCAGCCAGTTGATCCATTGGATTGATCCACAAAAAGTCCATTTTGAATATAGACTCCAGAGTTCGGAAGAAAGCTTTTGCTGGAAGTGTCAAATACCCATCCTCCTTTTATCAGTAAGTTTTGAGAATATCCTGGCAAACAGAGCCAAAATACAAACAAGAGAGAAGCTAGATATTTTATATTCATTTGGGGAAAATGGTTAGGTACAATAAATTTTAAGAATCTTAAATTAATTCGAGAAAGCCATGGTTTTAAGAGGGTTGAATTTCATCAAAAGAATGACATAAATAGGACCTATCCTCAGATATTTAACTAGACCAATACATAACTCTTGGAATAACTCTCCATTAAAATGAGACTTTTTAGTGTATGCTGCTCCTTAACACTACACCTATGCGAAGTATTTCCATATTTAATTCTCATTTACTTATCTTCACGGATTAATAAACTCAACCCTAAAAATGAAGAAATCAAACCTATTAAATTTAGCCTTTTTAGCCCTTTTGGCTTTAGGAGCAATCGCTTGCGGGCCAAAAACCGCAACTGAAGAAATCACTGAAGTCACCGAAACACAATCGGAACGATTTGGAGGCCTTGCCCTTTACACCCTTAGAGACTCTATGTCAAGTAATCCAAAAGCCACACTTCAGGCCGTAGCGGATGCTGGATATGCTTATGTGGAAACAGCAAATTATGAAGATGGTAAATTTTATGGAATGGCGCCTGCTGATTTCAAAGCTTACTTAGAATCCCTTGGACTCACCGCGAAGAGCGCACATATGGGAATGGTAACCTTGGAAAATGCAGATCAATTGATTGCTGATGCGAAAGCCGCAGGAATCAGTTATTTCGTAATTCCAGTTCCTCCTATGGGTATGTTTACTTTCGGTCCTGATGGAATGGGTATGAAAGGAACTAAGGAAGAATTGCTTTCAGTTCTTCAAACACTCGGTAAAAAAAGCAGCGAAGCCGGATTAAAGTTGTTGTATCATAATCATGATTTCGAATTTAAACCAATGGCCGATGGTACTGTATTAGCAGATTATATTCTTGAAAATACGGATCCAGCGGATGTGAATTTCCAAATGGATTTATTTTGGGTGACCAAAGCTGAAGCTGATCCCTTGGCTTACTTCGAAAAATATCCTGGAAGATTCATCGCTTGGCATGTTAAAGACATGAATCCAGAAGGTCAATTTGCTCCCGTAGGAACTGGCTCAATTGATTTCAAGAGAATTTTGGCTGAGAAAGCAAAGTCCGGAATGGAATATTACTTGGTCGAGCAAGATCAGACATTTGGTCTTGACCC
>CAWUWQ010000286.1:0-4132 GCA_963926065.1 uncultured Algoriphagus sp. | reverse complement strand
CTCCGATTGAATTAACTTTTGAGCCTGTAGTTCCTCAATAGATTTCCAATTTTTCGAGGCCTCTTCCAAAAAACTGGCCAAATATTCTCTCCCCAAAAGCTCATCCCAATCGTATATGGGGCCCAGTTTGAAGGATGATTTAGTATTGAGGAGTGTGCCAGATTTCAATTTGTAAAGTTTCATAGGTCTTAAGGTTTAGACAGGAAGTTAGCCAAATTCCTTTGCTGTGAAAACGAATTATTTATGGATTTTGGTTTGGAACTGTTTTACTGAAAAGGCTGGTAAAAAAAGTTGATGGTAATTTCATGTGTAAAGGTCTATCGTTTCTGCTTTCTGATTTAAAACCTCCGTGCACTTTGTGGTAAAAACTCTTTGTACTGATCTGTTTCCATACTCCCGCACAAGCATCTTTATTCCATACTATAATCCTGCGCGGGAGGGGAATTATTTTAGCCTTTTACCCCGGGTTGCACCCGGGGTTATTAAAAGTTTGACACCTTCGGCGTCAATTTCCTCGGAAGTGATGGAGTGCGTATTTCAGCTTTCTGATTTAAAACCTTAGTGTCCTTTGCGAAAACCTCCGCGCACTTTGCGGTAAAAAACTCATGATTACTTGATTTCAAACTTTTCGCGCTTACATTTGCCTTCAGATCATAGGGGGTGCCTTAACAAAACGGGCTGAGATCATACCCATACTACCTGATCCGGGTAATGCCGGCGAAGGGAAATGAACCAGTAGAATAAATTTTATGAAACAATCCGAAGCGGTACCCTTCGGTATTTTAGATTTTTATTCTGCAAAGCGGGTAAACAACCACGGAAAGCTTCCCTAGAGTTTTCTCATGTTTAACTCAAATCATCCCGAAAGGGAATATTTACCATGAATAAATTTTATATATGCTTGGCGTTTTGCCTCGCAAGTTTTTCCAGCTGGGCACAAGAAACCCTTAGTGGAAAAGTGCTCGATGCACAAACAAATGACCCGCTCATCGGGGCCACTATCTGGACTGCCAAATCTGGAAGAGGGACTGTCACTGATCAAAACGGAGAATTTATACTGAGTAAATTGCCTGCGGAGACCATAATCCTCAAAGTATCCTTCTTGGGCTATGAATTGCTTGAGCAGGAATTCAATCTTCCTTATTCTGGGAAATTGATCTTCAGACTCAACTCCAAAGACATCCTTACAGAGGAATTCATCGTCTCGGCCACTCGAGCTTCGGAGGCTACCCCGACGACTTTTTCCACCATTACCAAAGAAGAAATCGCAAAGCGAAATCTCGGTCAGGATATTCCCATTCTACTCAATTTCACCCCTTCGGTAGTTTCTCATTCCGATGCAGGAGCTGGTGTGGGCTACACTGGTCTTCGGATCCGAGGCACGGACCAAACCCGAATCAATGCGACGGTAAATGGAATCCCACTCAATGATGCCGAATCACATGGCGTCTTTTGGGTGAATATGCCTGACTTTGCTTCCTCAGTCGAAAATGTCCAAATCCAACGCGGCGTCGGAACATCCACCAATGGTGCCGCTACTTTTGGCGCCAGCCTCAACTTCCAGACGGATACCCGACGGGACGAGGCCTATGCAGAAGTCGGAAGTGGTTTTGGTTCTTTCAATACCTTTCGAAATAGTGTAAAAGCCGGAACAGGACTTCTCAATAATCGCTTTGCAGTGGATGCTCGCCTTTCCAAAATCACTTCGGATGGCTTTGTGGATCGGGCCTTTTCCGATTTGAAAAGCTTCTTTGTATCCGCAGGATATTACGGCAAAAATTCTGTGATCAAGTTCAACGTATTTTCCGGTCAGGAGCAAACTTATCAAAGCTGGAATGGCCTTCCAGAATCGAAGCTGAAAACAAATCGAACGGATAATTTCTACACCTACGAAAATGAAACTGACAACTACCAGCAAGATCATTATCAGCTGATTTACACTGGGAAAGTGGGGACCAACTGGAAGACCAATTTGGCGCTCCATTATACTTACGGGCGTGGCTACTATGAGCAATTCCGGGAAAATGATCGGTTTTCAAGATATGGCTTGCCTAATGTCATTATTGGAGGAGAGACTATTTCTAGAACTGACATCATCCGAAGAAGATGGCTTGATAATGACTTCTTTGGGTTTGTGGGTTCTATGAATTACGTCTCAGATGACGGTAAGTTGGATTTCATCTTGGGTGGTGGTGCAAATCGCTACGATGGAGATCACTTTGGAGAAATCATCTGGGCTCGAGTTGCTGGTGCAACTAACATTCGGGATCGCTACTACGATAACAATGCAGTAAAAGATGACCGGAATATCTATGCCAAGGCTACCTATGAAATTTCACCAGGGTTAAATCTCTTTGGAGATCTTCAGGTAAGAGGAATCGATTACTCGTTCTTTGGGGTGAATGATGACCGTAGGATAGTAGATGGACAACAGTCATACACCTTCTTCAATCCAAAGTTTGGCTTTAGTTATGAACAAGCCGGCAAAACCTGGTATACGAGTTATGCGGTGGCTAATCGGGAACCGACTCGGTCAGACTTTACGGATAACCCGATCACAGAAATTCCCCGCCCGGAGCGATTGAACAATATTGAAGCAGGTGTACGCGCCAAAGCTGGGAAATTCAGATACAATGCCAACTTCTATTATATGGACTACAAAGATCAATTGATCTTGACTGGTCAAATCAATGATGTCGGTGCTTATATTCGAGAAAATGTAGCAAATTCTTACCGTGCGGGAATCGAATTAGATGGGGCTTTTCAAGCTTCAGAGAAATGGACTTTGGGAGGAAATATTGCTATCAGCCAGAATAAGATTGCAGAATTCACCGAGTATATCGATGATTATAGTGTTGCGGATTTTATGCAGGAAGCAATCAGCTATACGGATACTGATATTGCTTTTTCCCCTAATGTAGTCGGATCAGCTATTATCGAATTCAAGCCTATAAAAAATCTATCGTTGAACTGGATGAGCAAATATGTAGGAAAACAATACTTGGACAATACTTCCAATGATTCGCGGTCACTCGATGCTTTTTTCACCAATGACATCCGGGTCAGCTATCAAATGCAACCTCGCTTCTTCAAGAGTCTGGAGTTGAATCTGATGGTAAATAACGTCTTCAATGAGCTCTACGAACCGAATGGCTATACCTTCAGCTATTTTGTGCCGGGTGAGACTTCTGGACGTGAGTTAATCACCGAGAATTTCTACTATCCTCAGGCTGGGACGAATTTCTTGTTTGGATTGGTGATGAAGTTTTAAGGATTTTTGATTAGAGCCGTTCGTGAGACACGAACGGCTCATTTTTTTTTATACCCTGATCTGTATCCTCACAGGCCAATTTTTTAATTACTAGATCATCTCCTTGATTTCTTCCAAAGTGACTATAGCGTCTTTTTCATTGGAAAAATCCAAACTCAGGATAACCGCATCCGAAGACTTCAATACACATTTATACATCGTCAATTGTCCTGACATCGTCGGGGTAATTCCATTCGGAATGTTTTTGGAGCGATAGGAATGGTGAATCAGTTCGATCTCTTGAACTTGAGGGATCAGCTCCCAATCTCCAAACTTCATCCAGCCCACATTCTGGAAATGCTTGATCCGATTTCCCCCAAAATCCAACAAAATTCCCGAGGATAGTGAAATCAAAATCATTCCAATCAAGCTGGATGTTAGCCCTACTGCAATCGTCTTTTCGATCGAACTCCCACTTGCTATGATCCATGGATTGATCAAAACCAGCAGCCCAGCTCCTGCCAAAAGAAATCCCAGTAATCTCGGTCCAGAGATCGAAGCACTGGAATTTCTATAGGTATAGATTCTTGAGTTTTTCATATTTTTTTCGCTGACCATGGTCTGTGTCTTCACAGACCATATTTCCCATTTACTTACCTGCTCGATAACAAATTATACAAGCGCTCATTCACGTAGTAGTTTCCAGTGCCCAAGCGCTCTTTTCGCAAGACTCCATCTTCAGCCAACTTATTCAAATAATTGGCAGCGGTGATCCTCGAAACTCCCAAATCCCTGACAATAAACTCTATTTTGGTATAAGGATGAGTGAAGAGGTTGTTCAACAGCTCCTGTGAGTAAAACTTGTAATTATCCCGCAGTAGC
>CAWUWQ010000285.1:0-13944 GCA_963926065.1 uncultured Algoriphagus sp. | reverse complement strand
GTGCTTCGCTTAATTAAGTTTGGATATTCGTTCAACTTGATCGTCTCTCCTGGAGCATGTGCTCCAGATCCAGAAGCACCTAGACCGTCGATGCCATCCATAAAGTCCGCAACATAGGAGATGTCTCCTGCACCTCTACTTCCTGGATCGCCAGGTGTGACTTCACCATAGCCCATATCGATACTCAGTTCGTTTAGGGTTTTAGCCAGTCTAAGATTCCCTTCTGTAGGTGGCATTGATGGGATTCCATCTTTAAAAATGATTTCTGCATCCGTTTGATTGAGATTTCGATCTACGATTTCCTGCATTTTTGCACGAGCTTTTTCTTTTTGGGCTTCACCCAAAAAACGTAAATCTCCGGTTACCAATGCCTCTCTTGCCACAATATTGGTTTTTCCAAGAGCTGCTCCTTTTCCATTAATCTCATCATAGCTGATATCTGATCCACCGATGATTTGACCTGGATTGAAGGTCAAGTATTGCTCTCCTGCAAGCTCTTCTTGGAATTCAGTTAAAATTCTGGCTGCTTCGTAGATTGCTCCATAGCCCACTGATTCTCTAAATACGCCGGAAGAATGGCTTTGCTTTCCAGAGGTTTTAAGTCTCCATCCACTGGATCCTCTTCGTGCTACCGTCACAGTGCTAAAGCCTTGTGCGGTTTCGTAAGCTAAAGCCAAGTCATGATTCTTTGCTCGCGCAATAAAATCTCTACGTGAAATCTCTTCATTTCCGGAGCTTTCCTCGTCGCCATTGTAATAAACCGTGATCGTCCGATCTTCCAAATACCCCAAATCATGCAATGCTTTCAAGCTGGCAAAAGCCATCACGTCTCCGCCTTTCATATCATTTAGTCCTTGGCCTGTGGCGGTAGAATCATTTAGAATAGTATATGGGGTAAAAGGCATGTCTTTTTCAAAAACCGTGTCCAAGTGCCCAATGATAAAGATTTTCTTTCCTTTGGTGCCTTTTCGCGTGGCCACAAAATGCCCTGCACGATTTACTTCAGAAGGAAGCTCAACCCACTCAGTTTCGAATCCGATCTTTTGAAATTCACGGGCAAAAACATCCCCCACAGCTTTGACGCCTTCTTTATTGAGCGAGCCTGAGTTGATATTGACAACTTCTTCAAGAAGTGCTAAAGTAGAAGCGTAGTTTTTTTCGACTTCAGCGATGAGTTTTTTCTCCTCCGGAGAAAGCTGCTGCGCAAAGCCAATTGAAACTGTAAGGAAAAAGGCTAGGGAAAGGAATAGGTTTTTCATAGTCGAAAAATAGGGGAAAAACCGGGAGGGGACAAGAGGCGCCTTTAACTTGATTAATTCAAATCAAGAAATGTTAAATCTTTTTTCTCGCTTTGAGCAAATCTGGTATAATATAAACTAATGGAGTACCAAAGAAAAAAAGGAGGGAAACAGGCTTGAAATAGTTAGATAATTGGGTCTGATTTCCTAATCCAATTTGTATGGAGAAGTACGTTAAGAACGCAAAAAGTAAAACCATCTCCACATTGATGATTCGAATCATTCTTGAATACTTTTTTTGATAGAAATCCATATTTTCAGGAGTTGTTTTGATGGGGATGTTTATCAAAGCAGGTAAATTGCTAATTAATGAAATAATCAGATATAGGCAAAATCCTAAAATTGGTAAAACCCAAATCACACCTTTTCCAATGTAAGCATCCGGTAAACCATCTGAATTATAATGCCTTGGTAAGGTGTCAGGCAAATCGCTGTAGTAGAATGCTGGCAGCGCAAAAGAGACAATGACAGCTACCACTCCCAAAGGCTCAATTATCAAATCTAGAGGCTGGTTTTTTATCTTAGTCAGCATTAATTTTTTAAGAAAATAGATAGAGGCTTGTCTAGATGCTTGGTTATTAGGCAATTGAAGTTAGAGCATAGCTAAGCTACCTCTTCTACACCTTTGAAAATAATAGAATAGTTTTTTAATATATTGGTTTCTTGAAGATTTTAGGGGATTTATCATTGCACTTTTGTGCCAAAAAGAATAAATGAGAGTGAAGATATCTTCTGATTATTATTCAAAATTTGGGTATAATTACCTTCCTAAATTTATTGTAATGGCCAATTTTAATATCGATGCAGACAAAGCCCTAACCTATGATGCGATTGTTATCGGATCTGGAATCAGTGGTGGCTGGGCTGCAAAAGAACTCTGCGAAAAAGGATTGAAAACTCTCGTGCTAGAGCGTGGAAGAATCGTGGAGCATATCAAAGACTACCCTACCATGAATCTAGATCCTTGGGATATGGAATTCAGAGGTGGATTGACTCCAGAACAAAAAGAAAAGCATCCGATTGGAGTGCGTACTGGTTTTATTGGAGCAGCTAACGAACATTTTCACGCGAATGACATCGAAAATCCCTATACCGAAGTCAAACCTTTTCTATGGGTGAGAGCTCATCAGATGGGTGGTCGATCTTTACTTTGGGGAAAGCAAACTTACCGTTGGTCGGATTTGGACTTTGAGGCAAATGCTAAAGATGGTCATGGTGTGGATTGGCCTATTCGCTACAAAGACATCGAATCTTGGTACACTTACGTAGAAAAATTTGCTGGGATTTCAGGCGAAGCTTTAGGCCTTCCTCAGCTTCCGGATAGTCATTTCTTGCCTCCGATGGAGTTGAACTGTGTGGAAAAGCATGTAAAGCAACGAATCGAAAAGGAATACAATGGAAGAAACATGATCATTGGTCGTGTTGCTCACTTGACCGAACCGCTCAATGGGAGAGGTAAATGTCAATTTCGAAACCGCTGTGATCGAGGTTGTCCGTACGGTGCTTATTTCAGTAGTAATGCAGTGACTTTGCCTGCAGCAAATGCGACTGGAAATTTAACGATCAGACCTTTTTCCATCGTTCAATCCATTGTTTACGATGAAGCGCTAGGCAAAGCAACTGGGGTGCGAATCATCGATTCCGAGACTAATGAGGAAATCATCTATAAGGCAAAAATTATTTTCTGCAATGCTTCTACCTTAAGTACCACTCAGATATTGATGAATTCCACTTCAAGCCGATTCCCAAATGGTCTAGGCAACGATAGTGGCGAACTTGGCCATAACTTGATGGATCATACCTATCGGGTAGGAGCCAGCGGTTTGGTGGATGGCTTTGATGATCAGTATTACAAGGGTCGAAGACCTAATGGGATCTACATCCCTCGGTATGTCAATTTGAAAGACGGACCTCAATCGGATAAGTTTGTCAGAGGCTTTGGATACCAAGGTGGAGGCAGTCGGGCTGGCTTGGGGCAAGGTGCCAATATGGAGGACTTCGGGGGAGAATTTAAAGACAAGATCATGAACCCAGGGCCTTGGGAATTTTTCATTACTGGCTTTGCAGAGGCACTACCCAATCATGAAAATAAAGTATATCTCAATAAAGACGTGCTGGACAAATGGGGTCAGCCGACCTTATCCATTGATGCCGAATGGGGTCCAAATGAATTAGCAATCAATGCGCAGATGCGAATCGATGCTAGAGAAATGCTGGAGCGAGCCGGTTTGAAAGATATTGTTGACTTTGACAATAAACATGAAATGGGCTATGGTATCCATGAAATGGGAACTGCCAGAATGGGAAAAGATCCTAAAACCTCCGTGCTCAATGGCATGAACCAAATTCATGATTGCAAAAATGTATTTGTAACGGATGGAGCAGCGATGGCTTCTTCCTCTTGTGTCAATCCTTCACTTACTTACATGGCCTTGACTGCTAGAGCAGCAGATCATGCGGTATCCGAACTTAAAAAATTAAATCTCTAACCTATGAATAGAAGAGACGCTTTACGAAAAACAGGTATGCTAGCTGGTTCAGCAGTAGCTATTCCTAGTCTGTTTTCACTCCTTCAATCTTGTAGTCAGACACCAAGATTGAATTGGACTCCGATATTTTTGGACGAAAATCAGGCTTCATTTATCAGTTCATTTGTAGATACTATCCTTCCCAAAACAGAGACCCCGGGAGCTTTGGATGTAAAGACGGATATCTTTTTAGATCTGGTCTATGCCAAAACCTATGGTCCAGAAGCCCAAGAAAAAGTAAAGGGTGATATCGATCAATTTAATGCGGACTGTAAAACCAAGTTTGGGAAAGTCTTTGCCGAATTGAGTGCTGAAGACAAAGTAGCTTGCCTTAAAGATCAAGAAGCCAATACTGCCACCTTCAATCGGGGAGTTTGGGGCACGGCAGTAGGCGAGCAAAAGCCTGTTGGATTCTATCGTCAGCTGAAATCCCAAGTACTTTGGGGTTATTTCAGTTCGGAAGAAATCGGGAAAAATGTCTTGAATTACGATCCGATTCCAGGGGAATATTTAGGTTGTATTCCGGTTTCTGAGGTAGGTAAAGTCTGGAGTCTATAATTCATAAATGCATAAAAGTGATTTAGACTTTCGTTCGCTTTAAAAAATTTGAAGTGAATTACCAGAGGAGATATGATGAATGCTGATACCTGTAATATTTTTCATTAGCCATTCTGCCATAAATGCTGAGCCACCTTCTTCACTGGCCGAATGACCGATCACAATTAAAGAAAGCTTTTCACCCATTTCATTTGCGTTTCGCACGTATTCTGGAGTTTCCCATTCTGGAGATTCACCAACGATGATCACATCTGGTTTTTCTTGCATCGCCATTTCCATTTGCCTTCTGCCACCCATAGCGCCAGGAAGGAGTAAAACTTTGGAAACCGTCTGATCTAGGTCGCCCACATACCGCATTGCAGGGACTTGCATCTTAGATTTGAGATGATTGATCAAATTGCGAAGCGAAGATTTCGGGATATTAAGCACTGCATTTTGCTTGTAATATGCCTCCCAGCCTAATTCTTTGACTACCCCAGCTTGCACACCATCTACGGAAAGTGAATGTATATAATCGTGATTTCGCCAAATGGCAATTCCGTGTTTTTCCAGTAAATCTGCTTTGTATTTGTAAACTGGATCATTTTCAAGCCAAGCTATTTCATCTAAATGATTGTAAAAGGTAGGTTCGTGAGCGATGATGAAATTCGCATTCAATTCAATTGTTTTTTGGATTACGCTGATCGTAGCAAACATGGTAGTTACAATTCCTGTCACCACTAGGTCTTTTCTCCCTGATTTTAAGGTGTCCACAGTTTTTTCAAAAGGAGAATCTGGAACAGCAGCGATAAACCTATCCATTATTTCGCCTACGGTATACTCCTTTTTTGTTTGCTGGGAAAAGAGGGGAAAGGGCTGTAAAACCAATCCAGCTCCTATCAAAGCTGAAGTTTTCAGGATAAAGTCTCGACGTTGATTTGAATTTTGGGCTTTCATTTTTTGAATTGATTTCCTCTAAAATAGAAAAAACCGAAGAGCTTTCGATCTTCGGTTTTTATGTGACCTTGAAATAGTAGACAATCGTACTTTCAGAACTATCAGTTCACAGATAGATTAGAGATCCAGATAAAGCGTTTTCCCTCAGCGTTCATATGATCCTGTGCGAACGTGAGTGGGCCCACTTTCGTCTCATTTTCCCAGGTCCAAGTGGCACCTTGCTCTCCATTACCTCTTCGAAATGTCCATTCCAAAATCTTGTTGTTTTCATCCAGATACAGGTCATAAGCATCCCCTGGTGTGTAACCGTCAGCGGAGTTATAAATAATGGTCAACTTGGTAGAAGTGCTTCCTTTCAAAGGTGAGCTCGCTCCCTCTTCAGTCTCAAAAGTGTACCCGGAGTCCCAACCCAGCTGGAATTGCATCATCGCCCAATATTTATCATTGATAAACGCCTTATCAGCAGAAGGGAGTGAATCTGTCATCAAGTTATACGTGTAGGCCGTATCGGTATCGGAATAGGCTACGGTTTGACCTTTCATATCCCATACGTAAGATCGGGAAATCACATTAACTGAGTCACGCTGTACGTTCCAGGTGAAGCCAATGATATTTACCTTATCCATTTGATCAAAGCCATAGGCTAAGGCTACTTTCATTGGAAGGGTATCCGGAGTAGTTTCTTTGGGCTGGCAAGCCACAAAGATTCCGATAAATAAAAAGGCAAGGATGATATTTTTCATAGAGTAAAGTTTAATCAAAGTTAATAGAATCGGTTGTTAGTTTGTTTTATCAGCCAATTTTTATACTTCTGGTATTCCAACATTCCATATAGTTTTTTCAGAAATCTGAAAAATCGAGCTAGAATCAGCATCCCCAAAAACAGTTTGGATGGGAAGATCTTTTTTTTCCGCTTTGCGGTGCCATTTAGAATACATTTGGCTACCCAGGCAGCAGTTTGTTGAGGGTATGCTTTTGGAATATTTGTTCCAGCTGCATCAAAGAATTTAGTGTCTGTTGAGATTGGAAATGCTAGTGTAACCCAATCTCCAGTTTTTTCTGACCAGATGGTTCTAGCCCATTGGAGTAAAGCAGACTTGGTAGCGGCATACAGGCTATATCCTGGTAAATGCCAATAGGACATTGCTGAGGCGGTGATGATCAATCGAAATGCCTTTTTGGGAAATGCTTCTCGGATCATAAAGCCGATTTGGATCGGACTATGCACATTGAGTTGGAATATTCTATCTATGTCTTTCCAATTTTGATTTTCTGCGGGGCCATACTCTGCTTTTCCGGCATTTGCAAAGCAAAAATCCACATGGGTCCAATTGGCATTAACCCAGTCAAGAATCAATTGATTACCAGATTTCTGGCTTAAATCGCAAGAAACTATTCCATTGATTGTCGGAAATTCATTTTTCAATTCTTCTAAATTTTCCGTGTTAATATCAACTAACAGAAGGTTCGGATTAGATGGGACGATTTGCCTGACCAATTCCAATCCTATCCCTGAGTTTGCGCCAGTAATGATACAATTGGTTTCGGAAAAGGCTTTATAAATCATATTCCGGAGTAGGGAAATTAATTCGAAAAGGGTTGATTTTTACTGCAAAAAGTGGTTTCCGAGATCGGATATCTGGAAAATAGGCGCTATCAATTTCTTTGATTTTCACTTTGGCGAATTTTCCCCAGCCACTACCGGTAGGTTTTGTGAAATAATCCATATTATTCAGAACCTGATGTAGATCAAGTGGTAAAAAGGAAGTGCTTGTGGGAAAAGGGAGTCCAAAGGAGCTGACTTCGCAAGAAAAGACAGGGCGGCCTCCAGAAATAATCTTGATGGAGATTTTTCCATTTTCTTCTTCCCACGAAATGGGCAAGGTATTTTTGGGGATACCCCAATTCGCTCTACCATTTTGAGTACTGGCTTCGGAATCGACGTAGATCTTGGTGATGCTTTGTTTGCCATGGGGGGAAAACTTACCGGGAATGAATAACAATTCACGGTAAGGTCCAACTGGCGAATTTTTGTAGTTAACCAACATTATGTAGCCGAGACCACCTTTAAATTTCTCTATTAATTCGGGAGGAAGCTGACCGAAAGTTTCTACCCATTTCTTTGAAAACTTGTAAACTAAAATAATTCCTTCTCCCTCCAGCTGCCAGGGGGCTGGAGCATGGAGGAAGAACTTCGATGCTGCTGTTGAACTTGAATTATTTTCATCCATAAGGTGAAGGGCTAACGGCGGTCCAGCCTCCGTCGATGATCAAGGTTTGGCCGGTGATATGTCTTGCAGCATCTGAGACTAGAAATGCGGCGGCGGCGGCGATATCTTCCACATTTGCGGGACTGCCGACAGGAGTGAGTTTAGACCATGTTTTTACATATTCTGGATCGGAAATAGTACGGTTTGTGATCGTAGCCCCAGGGGCAATTGTGTTAATTCGGATCCCCAATGGAGCAAGCTCAAGGACTAGATTTTTAGCAAGCATTTCAATAGCAGCTTTGCTCATGGCATAGGCCGCTAGATTTTCATGACTTTGGTGGGCCGTGACTGATGAGGTATAAAGAATAGCCCCTCCAGTGGGTTGATCTTTCATGACCTTTGCAGCGGCTTGGGTAAGAAAGAAAGTTCCGGCTTGATTGATCCTGCTCACTTCCATGAAGTCTTCTCTGGAATAATCGAAAAACCCACCAAACAGGGTAATGCCAGCATTTGCGATGACGATGTCCACCGATCCAAAATTTGAGATGGCAGTTTTAATCAAGGTCTCAATAACCTGCTCAGTACTTGCATCTCCGGGAACGGGGATGGCTGACATGCCATAATGATGAGAAATTCTTTTGCAAGCCTCATGAGTAAGTCCTACTTCCAGGTCATTCAAAACCAGATTCACGCTTTGAGCAGCTAGTTTCTCAGCAATGGCTAATCCTATTCCCTGTCCTGCCCCAGTGATTATTGCTGTTTTTTTAGTTTTCATTTTCTGTTAATGTGAATCACGCTTGACTTCTGACCCCGAGCTTCCTTGAAGGAAATCAAAGTCTACTCCCTCGTGAGCTTGATTGACTTTATCCAAAAACAAATTCACGTAACCTCTTTCATAAGGAAGCTTTGTAGGTTTGAACGCGGCTTTTCTATTTGCCATTTCTTCCTCTGAGATAAGGAGGTTTAAGGTTCTATTTGGGACATTCAACTCAATCATATCGCCATTTTGCACGAATGCTAATGGACCGCCAATCGCAGATTCCGGAGATACGTGCAGTACCACTGTACCATAGCCAGTCCCGCTCATTCGTCCATCTGAGATACGGATAATATCCTTGATACCCTTTTCTAAAAGCTTCATTGGTAAGCCCATATTCCCTACTTCTGGCATCCCAGGGTAGCCTTTCGGTCCAACGTTTTTCATGACCATCACACAGTTTTCATCGATATCAAGTGCTGGGGAATCGATGATAGCCTTGTATTCATCAATGTTCTCAAAAACAACCGCACGTCCGGTATGTGTAAGTAAGTGTGGACTAGCAGCAGATGGCTTTATCACTGCTCCATTCGGGCAGAGATTTCCTTTGAGGACTGCAATGCCGGATTCGGGTTTGATCGGATTTTCAAAAGTTCCAATCAGATTCCGATCATAACATTCTGCTTTCGAAATATTTTCTCCAATGGTTTTGCCATTGATCGTGATGGCATCGGTATTAAGTTGCTTCTCGATTTCTTTCATCACCGCAGGCAGGCCCCCGGCATAGAAAAGATCTTCTACCCAATGCTCTCCCGATGGTTGCACGTTTGCGATCAGTGGGATTTTCGAAGAAAAATGATCAAAATCAGTCAAGTCAAGTTCCACTCCAATCCGCTTTGCAATAGCTGTTAGGTGTAGAATGAAATTGGTAGATCCGCCCAAAGCAGCATTTACCATGATTGCATTCTCAAAGGCTTTTCGGGTTAGAATTTTGGACATTTTCAGATCCTCATTGACCATTTCCACGATCCGCATGCCTGACATGTGAGCAAGTACTTTCCGCCGGGAATCTGCCGCTGGGATGGTTGCGTTATCAGGTAGAGCCAAACCAAGGGCTTCAACCATTGCCGCCATTGTGGAGGCGGTTCCCATTGGTGCGCAATGCCCCACTGAGCGAGACATCGCTGCTTCGGCAGCAATAAAATCTTCTTGGGAAAGTTTTCCCAATTTAAAGTCTTCTGCAAATCTCCAGACATCTGATGTGCCTATTTTCTTGCCTTTAAATCTTCCTACTAGCATCGGTCCACCGGAAACCACCAAAGTTGGAATGTCTACTGAGGCTGCACCCATGACGAGTGATGGTGTAGTCTTGTCACAACCGCACATCAAGATGACTCCATCCATAGGATTGGCTCGGATGCTTTCTTCTACATCCATGCTAGCCAGATTTCTAAAAAGCATGGCTGTTGGTTTGATGGAGCATTCTCCAAGAGACATTACTGGAAATTCGAGTGGAAACCCACCAGCTTCCCAAATGCCACGCTTCAATGCTTCTGCTAAATCTCTAAAATGTGCATTGCAGGGGGTCAGTTCTGACCAAGTGTTACAAATACCGATAACTGGCTTATCCCCTTCGAAAAGATGATGAGGGAAGCCTTGATTTTTCATCCAAGAGCGGTAGATGAATCCATCTTTTCCGGTTCGTCCGTACCATTCTTGGCTGCGAAGTTTCTTTTTGGTCATAGGTGTTTGGGTTGAGAGAATTTTGGCAAGAAGGTACCAAAAAAAATGAAAACTCTGGAGTTGTGACCCAAATAGGGGTTTTAATTAGTAAGAAAAGATTGTTTTAGCAATCTTTTTCTATCCGATCAAGCACCGTCCTGAGCGCGTCCACGTTGATGGTAAAATCTGTTGTGATGGTATCGGAACTATCACCTTTATTTAGTGTGTAGTAATAAGGTAGCTCAAGCGCGGCCGCCAAGTTAAAGTAGCATTGTGTCGTAGCGTCATCACGATTGCGTAGCTCAAGGACTTTGGTGTTTGGAGAGAGGAAAAGCATATTGGTCAAAGCTCCTCCATGAAGTGAAACCAAAATTTTGCTTTCACCCATCAATTGAATTTGCTGCCTTAAATTGAGGTTTTCCATATAGATTATCTCAAATCCTCGTTTTTTGAGAATCAATTCTACTTCCGTTTCGTTGTGTGCTTTTCGTTTATTAGCTAGTTTTCTACTGATATATACTTTTCGCCACGGCTCAGATGCAAGTTTAAAGCTGAGCTTTTCTCTGGTTTTTTGCGTCAGTTTCAAATTGAAATTAGGAAAAGAGGCAGTCCGAGCAGTAAGAATCAAGGTACTTACTTGCAGGTTTTGATTGGATTTGAAAAATAAAACCTCCGCACCGATCAGTTCGATGGATTCCCATACAAAAGCTAAACTTTGGTAAGAATAAGGCAATAGAACAGGAGCTTTGGGATCGCGCTCCAGCCCTTCCCAGATTCTAGGAAGACAATCCGTCATCCAATGAAAATAATTTGGACTCCACTCATCAATAACCCAAATCCCTTTGGGGATTTTTCGCCAGGATTTCGGGATACAATTAATCGCGCGCTTGGCAAATTGAAGCGGGCCTAAATTATTAATATGGGTATGTGAAGCGTAGAATTTGAATTCACCGGGAGCAAAGACGGTATCTTGTAGAATCCAGACATTCTTTAAGTGTATTGGATGAAGTCGCTCGAAAGAAACTTCCAAAGCCTTCCGAAATAGGGGCAAGTCTTTTGGGTCAAAATTGACCGGTAGAGCTCTTTTGACGGTGATTTCTTGGCGCAATGGAAAATCATTTTTGATGAAAAAACAATCGGGAGGGTAGCCCTCCCGATTGTTTAAGCTATTCGCTCTATTTGTGCTCCGAGTGCATTCAATCGTTCATCGATTTGCTGATAGCCTCGATCAATTTGTTCGATGTTATCTATAACGGAAGTGCCATTAGCAGATAGTGCAGCAATCAACAAGGATACACCCGCTCGAATATCTGGTGAAGTCATCCGAATGCCACGAAGTGGGTATTTCCGATCTAAACCAATTACAGTAGCGCGGTGCGGATCACAAAGAATGATCTGTGCTCCCATATCAATCAGCTTATCAACGAAGAATAATCTGGATTCAAACATTTTCTGATGTATCAAAACAGTTCCCTTAGCTTGTATCGCAGTCACCAAAATAATCGATAGCAAATCCGGAGTAAATCCTGGCCAAATCTGATCGGCAACCGTCAGGATCGATCCATCTATAAAAGTTTCAATCTCATAATTTGACTGTGCTGGAACATATATATCATCTCCACGAAATTCCAACTTGATGCCCATTCTTCGAAAAGTCTCTGGGATAATCCCCAATCGGTGAATTTGACAATCTTTGATCGTGATCTCAGACTGCGTCATGGCCGCTAAGCCAATGAATGATCCAATCTCAATCATGTCTGGAAGCATAGTATGATCCGTGCCTCCTAATTTATCTCCCCCTTCGATATGGAGTAGGTTTGATCCTACGCCAGTGATTTTGGCACCCATTCGATTGAGCATGTCACAAAGCTGCTGCAAATAAGGCTCACAGGCAGCATTGTAAATGGTAGTCTTGCCTTCTGCCATCACTGCTGCCATCACGATATTTGCTGTACCAGTGACAGAAGCTTCGTCCAGTAACATGTACGCACCTTTTAGATTTTTTCCATCAATATGGAAAATCTCATTGGCAGCATCGTAGTGGAACTTGGCTCCAAGTTTTTGAAAACCAAAAAAGTGGGTGTCCATTCTTCTTCTTCCGATCTTATCTCCTCCCGGCTTGGAAAGTTTTCCTGTACCAAAACGTGATAAGAGTGGACCGAGAATCATAACTGAACCTCGTAAAGAAGAGGCTGTTTTCAGAAAGTCTTCTGTTTCCAGGTAGTCAAGATTCACTTGATCAGCTTGGAATGAATAGGATTCCAGCCCTAGTTTTTCAACTTTCACACCCATGTCACTAAGCAATTCGATTAGCTTATTGACATCTCTGATGTTCGGGATTTTATTAATCGTGATTTTCTCCGAAGTGAGGAGAACAGCACAGAGGATTTGTAATGCTTCGTTTTTTGCTCCTTGTGGGGTAATCTCTCCTTTAAGTTTATTTCCACCGACAACCCGAAATGAACCCATTAATTTCTTCGTTTTTTTTGTACAACCGGTCTTCGGTTTTTATTATGTACACCATTTCTCTTATTTTTTCCCGGAGGGTCTACAGCGATAGGTAGTTGGAAGTCCCTTCTGGTATTGGACTCGAAGAGACTATTTTCTTTGACCTTGTCCAGATCAATATGCAGTTTGCCTTTGGAAAGGGTCTTGATGTCGTCGAGTATGATTCTATCGTCAAAATTGTCGCGATTCCAAGTCGAATGAAAGCTTCTCATCAACTGCCCTATATAAATGATCGCAGTTTCCTGCTCTTCATCATCTTCGATTTCTATAGCCTGTTCGATGAGTTTTTCGATATTTCTTCCGTAGTGCTTGAATTTCACTTCACCTTTCGGATAGCCGATGGGCATTGGTCTTTTCCCAAGCAATTCTTTTTCAGGCATAGGGAAAGGTGCGTCTACATCTAATTTGAAATCAGACATGATATACAGGTCATCCCACATTTTTTGGTCGTTTTCCAGTTTCCAAGTTGGGTTGAGTTGCTTGATGATCTCAATGACTGTAAAAGCACTTTGGGTACGCTTCTCACGATCTTCGATTCCGGTGATGTGATCAACCAAGCGTTGGATGTTTTTGCCGTATTCTTTCAAAATGTTGTGTTTGTAAGGTTTTTATACTCAATAAGCCGCCCTTAAATTGCGTAGCAAAAGGTAATGAAAAAAATTACCAAAGGATAAGGGCGCAGGGATTAGTCTATAATTCTGAGCTTTGCAAAGCTAAGTAATAATGTTTTCTCACCAAAATTTTCAAATTCGATACTTGCTTTTCGGTTAAGTCCTTCAGTTTCAATTTTTTGAACTTTGCCAAAACCGAATTTTGGATGCTCCACAAGTTGCTGAGCTTGTAAGTTGTTCGTGTTAGAAGGCTTAAAGTCAGGACTAGGCGTGTGAAGCTTTATACTGCTGACTGGTTGACTGACTGGTTTCTTTTTGATTCCGATGAATCCGGATCCACCTGGAAGTCCCTCGCTTCGAAACGCTCCAGGCATATCTCGAGTGCTCATGCGTTTGTTGACTTTGATGCAATTTGCCTCTACTTCCTCCAGAAATCTACTCGGCTCACAATTTAAAAGCCTCCCAAATCGGTATCTGGTCAGGGCATAGGTGAAATATAATTTGTCCATAGCTCGAGTCGTCGCGACATAAAATAGCCTGCGTTCTTCTTCCAAATCTTCCCGACTCTGCATCATCATCTGAGATGGAAATAAATCCTCCTCCATTCCAACCACAAACACTTGCTTGAATTCAAGGCCTTTGGAGGAGTGAACTGTCATTAAGGTAATCGCATCGGTCAGGTCTTTATCTCGATCATTATCGGTGAGCAAGGCGATTTCCTGAAGGAATGAACCTAGACTTTTATCTTCATTCTCAGGATTGTCCACATATTCCTTGATAGCATTGAGGAGCTCTTGGACGTTTTCATAGCGATTG
>CAWUWQ010000284.1:0-15256 GCA_963926065.1 uncultured Algoriphagus sp. | reverse complement strand
GCTATTAACTTCCAAACTATTTCCCAAATCGCCAAGAGAATAAGGAATGGTAAAAGGGAAAAAATCATTTCTTGAATCGATTGAGCATCCATGTTTCAGTCGTTTAACATTCTTAAATCTAAATTTTTAGCTGTATAATTTCAACTTTTAAAGCCCCTACACATGCTAATCAAATGATGGCGATGAAAAAACATGATCCATCAACCTATTGAACTAAAAATAACGATCTTTTTCACAAAAAAAGGGAAAGAATTTCACCTTTCCCTCAAATTTTATACTGATTGCCCTAATCCAGCAAGGCAGTAATATCATCTTGTCCCAGACTCTTCATAAAGCTTTCCTCGGTATTGATAAGCTCACCGGCTAGCGCAAGTTTTCGGCTTTGCAAGGCCATGATTTTCACTTCCACCGATCCTCGGCTGATGAATTTGTAGATGATCACTTTATTCTGTTGTCCGATTCGGTGTGCCCGGTCGATCGCCTGAGCTTCGACTGCAGGATTCCACCATGGGTCAAGCAAGAATACATATTCTGCCTTGGTGAGGTTCAATCCCACGCCTCCAGCTTTGAGCGAAATCAGGAACACCTTGATTTCCTCTTGTTCCTGGAATTTTTCCACCTGTGCCTGACGATCTTTGGTAGATCCATCTAAGTATGCGTAGGGAATTCCTTCCTTTTCCAGGTATTCTTTTACAATGGCTAGGTGACGAACAAATTGACTAAATACTAAAACTTTATGCCCTTCCGAAATGGTAGATTGGAGCATGTAAGTTACGTCCTCCAATTTGCCAGAATCTCCTTCATAGTCATCACGGACTAATTTTGGATGGTTGGCAATCTGCCGCAATTGGGTCAAGCCACGAAGCAAGGTAAACTGCTGATTATTTCTCCCGGTGGATTGTATATCGGAGATGATTTTCTCTCGGTAGTAGTTCTTTACTTCTTCATAGACTTCCTCTTGAGCCGCAGTCATGTCAGAATACTTGACATTGATTATCTTTTCGGGAAGGTCCGTGGCCACTTGTGATTTCAGCCTTCTTAGAATAAAAGGCTTGATCATCGCATTCAGCTTGATCGCCTTATCTTTATCCTCTTGTTTTTCAATCGGGAGGAGAAATTGCTTTTTGAAGGAACTCTGATTTCCCAGTAATCCTGGATTGATAAAATTCATTTGAGACCAAAGGTCCATGGCACCATTCTCTACAGGTGTACCCGTCAGAATGAGTTTTTGCTTACTTTTCAACTGAATGACCGCAGCCGATATATTACTCGAGGGATTCTTGATCGCTTGAGATTCATCGAGGATGATGTAATTGAAAAAGAACTCCTTGAATACATCGATGTCCAGCCGAGTAATACCATAAGAGGTCAACACTAAGTCATATTCCCCAAATCTCCAGGGATCTTTGATTCGCTGAGTACCCGTGTAGACCAAAATCTTCAATTCTGGCGTGAATTTCTTTGCTTCCAATTCCCAGTTATAGATTAGGGAAGTCGGCATGACCAATAGCGAGGTGAATGTCGGATTCTTCTCTTTCTCAGAAGCAAGCAGAGCCAAAGTTTGAACCGTCTTTCCTAGACCCATGTCATCCGCTAAGCAGCCACCAAATTTGAATTCGTTCAAAAATCGAAGCCAATTGTATCCGGCCTGCTGATATGGACGAAGCGTTCCTTCAAATAAAGCAGGCAATTCATATTCCTCAATTGCTTCAAAATCTCGAAGTCGTTCCAATTTTCGACTCAAGGTCACCGAAACCAGGTTACCCTCCTCCATCTCTTGAGCCAAAGCCAAATGATGCTTGCGGAGAACCATCGTATCCTCAACTCCACGATCTTCCATGAAGTTGAAAAGCTCTGAATAGTTTACAAACCAAGAGGAAGGAATCACGGCGATTTCCCCATTTGGTAATTCAAATTCTGTTTTGCCCTGAAGGAGTAACTTTCTAAGCTTGGCGAAAGGCACTAAGTAAAGTCCAAATTTGATCAAAGCTTTGACATCAAACCAGTCTATGTTTTCTTTGACTTCAATGGAAATTTGAGCGCGACCAATATGGTACACTTTTCCCTTGGGATTGGTCTTTTGCTTGATTTTGATCTGCTCGAGCTCCAAAAAATCCTCTTGTTCCCCGATCCATTCGAATGCTTCAGTCTTAGGAATGGCTACTTTACCGATTTTAAAATCCAGTCCTTTATCACGAATCAATTTTATGAAGGATTTTTCTTTTTGGGTACTTCGAATAGTTTTGAAGAAGGTATAAACCCCATCCTTTTCTTCGAGTCGTATGGTATTTCCCAAGAGCTCTCCATTGGGAGTCTGCACCGGAAAATCATACTCTCCGTATTTGAATCGGAGTTCAAATACCATTTTATCTTCTTCATTTCGCTCCCCATCAGCTCCAAATAAATCCTTGCCAGTATTCCCTGGGAGTTCGCTGATGTGCAAATAGACCTCAGGAGTGCCTCGCTCGATATTGATGTCAAAACCCTTGGAAGTGACATCAAACTGAGAAATCAAATTGCTCATAAATCCTCGATAATAGCTTGGCTCTATTCGCTTATCGATGACAATGAATTTCTTATTTAAAAAGGGCTTAAGCTTCTTCCCGTCAATCCCTTTCTCAAATTGAAAAAGCTGACCATTCACTACTAGCCAAGCTGGTTCATTACAAACCAAGTAGCCATTTTTATATTGCCAGTCTAGTTTTTCTCCTTTAAACTTAATCGAAGGCCAATAATGCGTATCCTCCTCATTTTTATGAAAATGAAAATGCACAGTAGCTCTCTCCGCATTGACGACGATCTCATTCCCAATAGGATTGCCATCGCTTCGCATTTCAAAAAGCTGCTTACCAATAAGTAGCGGCATAATTTGAGCCAGCTTCTTTCCTATTACATTCTCCAGCGCATCCTGAATTTTTTTATCTTCCGTTTTAGGATCAAAGATCTTGTGTAAGTAGTCTTTGGGCCTAATGTTTCCGCGTTTAATCATCGGCTTCACCAAGAGCTCCGGATTCATGGAATCAATCAATTTGATCAAGTCATAATCTGCTTTATTGAGTACAGAATCAAATTCTGAAGCATTTGCAGCACTGATATTTTGGTAAGCCAAGGAAAGTCTCCCCTTCTCATCTAATTGAACCACAAAGGATTCGACCAAAAGACCAAGATACTCATGGCTATAAATGGCATATACTATTTGAAAGGGCTTTTCCGAATCTACGATCATGGGTTTTCTTTGTGTTGGGTCAGCAGGGGTTTTTATAGAAAGCGAGCAAAAGCTGCTGAAGACCCGCTGTTTTTGTAATAAGCAATGGGAAAATTAAGCAAAATAGTGGCGAAAATCGCTAATTCAGGGATTTTTTATTCAGGTTTTAGCTATTATATCCATTTCTGCCACTTGAAAAGATCCTAACATGACTATTCCGCTAATCCTCTCCCACCGCTTTCCTTCAAGAGGGATCAACGGATACCTCTTTGAAAAATTGAAATAAAAAAATCCTCCTGAATTAGTTCATACTAAACCAGAAGGATCGATTTGACATAAATACTTTTTTTTTGCTCAGTGGAGACTTGTTTTAAGCATTTTCTATAGGTTCCTTTTTCTCAGGGAAAAACCTGTTCTGAAAGATTAGGATAATGGCTACTCCAATAAATATTGACGCATCCGCCACATTAAATATGGGCCAAAGAGCGGTATAGCTTCCTCCCCAAAGTGGCATCCACTCTGGAAGGTAACCCTCCCAAATGTCGAAATAAAACATATCTACGACTTGACCATGGAACCATGGCGAGGCTGCATCATAGGGTGCGTTATTCAACCAGACTCCATAGAAAATGGAGTCAATTAGATTCCCAATAGCTCCACCCAGGATCATTGAAATGCAAAATATATACATGGAGTGTTGCTTCTTCTCAATGATGTAATAGAGGTAATAACCAATTCCCACCATTGCAACTAAGCGAAATGATGTCAGAAGCAGTTTGCCATAGTCTGATCCTATTTCCATCCCGAAAGCCATTCCGGGATTGGTCGTGTAATGCAACTTAAACCAGTCTCCAAATACCGGGATCTGGCCCGGCGTGCCGAAGTCCATCTCAAAATGTACCAGCATTTTGACCGATTGATCTAAAAGAATTACAAAAAGGGCAATTCCGAAATATTTCAGGTAATTATTCATAGTTGAAGTCTAGACCTTAGGCCTTTTCTACTTTTATAGAAACGTTAAAATCGTCCATGTCCAGCAAAGATGCATTTTCCAAATTAGATTCAAAGCTCAAACTTACCGCTTGGGTCTCTGCTTCGATGTAGGTTCCAAATCCTGCGACTGCAGCATTGACCAAATCATTATCATCAGCAATTTGAATTTTGATCTTGTCTTGAACTTCTAAACCCATGTCTTTTCGAAGATTTTGGATTCGGTTGACCAAGTCCCGGGCAATTCCTTCTTGCTTCAATTCTTCGGTCAACGTGACATCCAACGCTACGGTCACACCCGCATCAGAAGCGACTGACCAGCCGGGGATATCCTGAGAAGAAATCAAGACTTCCTCCAAAAGCAGCTCAAAGTCCTCACCTTCCAGCTCAACATTGATTTTTCCGTTTCGCTCGATTGTTGCAATTTGCTCTTGTCCCCAAGAGTTGATTGCGGCTACGACAAATCGCATCTTTGGACCTAATTTTTTACCCAAGAGTGGCAGGTTTGGTTTTACACTTTTCACCAAAATCCCTGAAGCATCATTGATATATTCGATGGTTTTGATATTCACTTCGGATTTGATGAGCTCTTCCACGTGCTGAATCTGAGCTTGAATTTTGGCACTCAAAACAGGAATCAGGATCCGCTGAAGTGGTTGGCGCACTTTCATTTTCTCCTTCTTACGAAGTGAATGAACCAGCGATGAGATCGTTTGGGCCAAGTCCATACTTTCTTCCAGCTCTTTGTTGATCAAAGCAGTCTCTGCCGTTGCCCAATCAGTCAAGTGAATGGACTCAATCGTCGAATCACCAGTTTCGGTCAAGTTTTGGAACAACCAGTCCGAATAGAATGGCGCAAAAGAAGACATCAGCTGCGATAGGCTCAACAAACATTCATAAAGTGTCTCGTATGCAGCCTGCTTATCCGCATTCATCTCTCCTCTCCAGAATCGTTTTCTAGCGAGTCGCACGTACCAATTGGACAGCTGGTCCACGGTGAAGTCCATGATTGCTCGAGTTGCCTTGGTCGCGTCATAATTGTCCATCGCTCCTTCCACTTCGGAGATCAAGGTCTGCAGCTTAGAGATGATCCACTGATCGAGCTCTGTCCGCTCTTTCACTGGCACAGCCTTGGCCGAATCATAGACAAAAGCATCTAGATTGGCATAAAGCGCGAAGAAGTTGTAGGTGTTTTGCAGTGTTCCAAAGAATCGTCGCTGCACTTCAGTCACTCCGTCCAGATTGAATTTCAAATTATCCCAAGGGTTGGCATTGCTCAGCAAGTACCAGCGTACTGCATCCGGACCATATTCCTTGATGGTCTTGAAAGGATCCACGGCATTGCCCAGTCGCTTGGACATTTTGTTGCCATTTTTATCCAGTACAAGTCCATTTGCAATCACGTTTTTAAAAGCCACGCTGTCAAAAAGCATCACAGAAATCGCATGCAAGGTAAAGAACCAACCTCGGGTCTGATCTACGCCTTCCGCGATGTAATCCGCAGGATAGTTAGCCTTGAAGATCTCCTCGTTTTCAAATGGATAGTGCCACTGGGCATAAGGCATCGCTCCTGAGTCAAACCACACGTCGATCAGATCCGCCTCACGCAACATCTTTTCGCCCTTGTCAGAAACCAAAATCACCTCATCTACATAAGGTCGATGAAGATCTAGTTCCTTTCCTTCATAGGGTGACTTTTCCATAAAGCCCTTTGCAATCGACTTCTCGATCTCTGCTTCCAGATCCGCTATCGAACCAATACACTTTTCCTCATTCCCATCTTCTGTCCTCCAGATCGGAAGTGGAGTTCCCCAGAATCGGGATCTACTCAAGTTCCAATCCACTAGATTTTCCAGCCAGTTGCCAAAACGACCGGTTCCCGTTGACTCCGGCTTCCAGTTGATCGTCTTGTTCAACTCAACCAATCGATCCTTATAGGCTGTTGTTTTGATAAACCAGCTATCCATTGGATAGTACAATACCGGCTTGTCAGTTCTCCAGCAATGCGGATAAGTATGCTCGTATTTTTCGACCTTAAAGGCCTTATTTTCATTTTTCAGAATGATCGAGATGATCACATCCGTGTTTTTGTACTCGGGCAAGGTCTCGTCCTCTTCCAGGTAGTTTTTTACATAGAAGTCAGATGCTCCATACTGCTTATGTGCAGTGATCGAGTGCTCAGCGATTTTAGCAACCAAGTATTCTCCAACCACGGGAAGGAATTTTCCTTGCTTATCTACCACAGGCAAGTCTCCGCCTTTTTCATCTTTCACAAAGACACCTGGCACATTATTCTGCACCAAGGTTCGAAAGTCATCCGCACCAAATGCTTTTGCCAAATGCACGATCCCAGTACCATCTTCAGTGGTCACATAGTCACCTGAAATAATCGTAAAAGCCGGCTTAGGTAGCGCCAATTCGGAAATTGGAAAAAGCTGCTCATACTCCCAGCCGAGCATATCCCTTCCTTTCAATGTGCCGACCACCTCAAATGGAATCAGTTTATCTCCTGGGTTATAGGCTTCCAGTTTCAGTTCTGCAGCTTTTGGATTGAGGTAGGCATTCAATCTAGACTTTCCTATAATAACAGTACATGCATCAAACGTGTATGGATTAAAGGTCTTCACTTTTACATAGTCCAAGTTCTCCCCAATAGCAAGGGCAGAGTTAGAAGGAAGTGTCCAGGGCGTAGTAGTCCAAGCTAAGATGTAGGTATTTTCTTCTCCCTTCAGCTTAAACTGTGCTGTGATCGAAGTATCCTTGACATCCTTGTAGGTACCCGGTTGATTGAGTTCATGCGAAGACAAACCCGTTCCCGCAGCTGGAGAAAAAGGCTGAATCGTATATCCTTTGTATATCAACCCTTTATCATATAGTCGTTTGAGGAGACTCCAAACCGACTCAATGTACTTTGGCTCAAAAGTGATATAAGGATCATCCAAATCTACCCAATAGCCAATTTTTTCGGTCAGGTCATCCCATTCGTTTTTGAATCGCATCACCGTTTCTCGGCATTTGCGATTGTATTCCTCCACAGAGATTTTTTTTCCGATATCCTCTTTGGTGATGCCAAGTTCCTTTTCCACCTGGAGTTCCACAGGCAATCCATGCGTATCCCAGCCGCCTTTTCGCTTCACTTGATAGCCTTGCAGCGTCTTGTATCGGCAGAAAATATCTTTTAGCGTCCGCGCCATTACGTGGTGGATTCCTGGCGTTCCATTTGCCGAAGGCGGACCTTCAAAAAATGTGAAAGTCTCTGCTCCATCGCGATTGGATACCGATTTTTCGAAAATCTGATTTTCTTTCCAATACGCTAAAACTGACTCTCCAATCTGTGGATAATCGACCTGTTTGTACTCTTTGTATGTCTTCACAATATCCTTTCTTGTAGGCAAGTAGGTGATAAATTAGACTTTTGGGCGTGCCCCCGCAGAAAAGCGGGGTCGGGCTATCCGCTCTTATCGACTCGCTACGCTTCGCCGATACCGCTGCTATCCCTCACGCAATCAAGGAAACATCCCCCTCAAAAGCAGGCACAAAGATAGTAGAAAAACCCTTTTGGGCAGAGTAATCCGGAAAAAATGGGGGCAAACAAATCTCTGCACATGCGCATAAGATCTGCGAGTTCAAAGAAAGCGATCTAGTTCGACCCACGCTGGGGTCGGGGATCTGTTTCATTCAGGCATTTTAATAATATTCGACGCCGCTGGCGTCAGCATTGAAGTTGATTTCAGAGGGATTCATAAACGATAAGCAACGAATATCATCTCATTTGAAATTGATCCCAGAGGGATCCTAGATTACGAGAAATTCTAAAAAATGACACAAAGCCAACTGTGAGCCGATTAGTCGATTTATTCGGCTCATGCTATGCTATCTTTTCAATTTTTACCAATAAACCTCAAGTTC
This sequence comes from uncultured Algoriphagus sp., assembly GCA_963926065.1. Lineage (GTDB taxonomy): Bacteria > Bacteroidota > Bacteroidia > Cytophagales > Cyclobacteriaceae > Algoriphagus. Next base: position 7,152 of record CAWUWQ010000284.1, on the reverse strand, counting down.
AAAAGCTCATTATTTTTTAAAAATAGCATCTTTACGGAGCATTTTAGTGTAGAATACAATTACTGCAGTTTTTAAAAAATAAGATGAATCACCTCCAATCCTCCATCACCCTTCCTTGCGGCGCCATTCTAAAAAATCGTTTAGCCAAAGCTGCCATGACAGAGCGGATGAGCAATTCTGCCTATGAGCCTACACCTGAGCACGAGCATTTGTATCGACTTTGGACTGAGACTGGCGCAGGATTATTGATCAGTGGGAATGTAATGATCGATAAGCACCACATGGAATCTGCTGGTAACGTGTATTTCGGGGATGAGGCCATGCTCCCAAAATTGAAAAAATGGGCCGAGTCTGGAAAAGAAAACGGAAATCACTTTTGGGTACAGATTTCTCATTCCGGGAGGCAGACCAACCGATTTGTCAATCCGAATCCCAAAGCTCCCTCTGAGGTTCAACTAAATAAAATCGGATTATTTGGCATGCCAAAAGCAATGTCGGAAGCCGATATTGAGCAGGTAGTTTTCGGTTTTCGCAAAGCTGCAAAAATTGCCAAGGCCGCTGGATTTACAGGAATTCAGATCCATTCTGCCCATGGCTATTTGCTCAGTGAGTTCTTATCTCCTAAAACCAACCTTCGAGATGATCAATGGGGAGGTAGCTTAAAAAACCGAAGTCGGCTATTAATTAGTATCGTAAAAGAATGCCGAGCAGAACTTGGGACAGACTTCCCCATCTCGGTAAAGCTAAACTCCTCCGATTTTCAGCGAGGAGGATTTACCGAAACTGATTCACTCCAAGTAGTCAAAATGTTGACAGAAGCAGGAATAGACTTATTGGAAATTTCAGGAGGCACTTATGAGAAGGCTGCATTTTTCCTGGGAGATGAGGAGAAATTGAAAAAGGAAAGCACTAAAAAAAGGGAGGCATATTTCTTAGATTTTGCGAAGCAAGTCAGACAAATCAGTCAAGTACCGCTCATGATTACGGGTGGATTTCGATCTTTTAATTTTTGCAATGAAGTTTTGGCCAATAGAGAATGTGATTTGATTGGGATGGGAAGGCCTTTTATTAGCAACAACGATTCGATCCAAAGATTTTTAGCTGGTGAAGTGAAGTATTTAGACAATCCACCAATCCGCACAGGTTTCAAAGCCTTTGAAGATGCTGCGGAAGGAGGCTTTTATGCCAGACAGCTAATTAATCTAGCCGAAGGAAAAGGCCTTCTGAAAAATCTCCATCCGATCGCCTGCTCGCTGTTTATCGTAATCCATGAATTCAAAAAAGCTAGGCAAAAGAAAAACCGTTGAGTCCAATCTCAACGGTTTTTCAACTATCTGGAAATAGCGCTTTCGACTTAAAACTTCACCTTCGCTTCCAATTTTGCTCCAGCTCTTTCAAAAGCCAATGAAGTGGAATCCCCTTTTTGGAAAGCACTTAGTGCCCGCATGTAACTCATCATATCGACAACAGTCGAATCTCCCATTTGTAGAATGATATCTCCTTTCATCAATCCAGCCGCTTGGGCAGGCTTATCTTCAGAGACTCCATCAATTCGCATGCCTCTACCGTCGTACAAATAATCAGGAACGACTCCAAGTGAAACTGTAAATCGAGGAGAATCTCCAGATGAATCCTTGGTCTTAGTAAAGGCTAATTTTGGCTCTGCATCCAATTGATCTACCAATCGATCGATGTATTTTACGACTAGCAAAAGACCATCATAATTGATCAAGTCAGAATCATCCGAGGGACGGTGATAATCGCTATGCTGTCCAGTAAAAAAGTGTAAAACAGGAAGATCTTGAAGGTAAAAAGAGGTGTGATCAGAAGGACCTATGCCGGATTCAGAAGTCACCAACTTCAAACTATCGGCATTGACCACATCTAAAGCAGGCAACAAAGATGGGCTGGTACCAACGCCATTGATTGCGAGCGTCTTCTCCTCATTCATTCTTCCCACCATGTCCATATTGATCATATAGTTCACGGTAGAAAGTTCAATGGTAGGATTCTTTACAAAATAATTAGAGCCCCAAAGCCCATTTTCCTCGCCTGAAAAAGCGATGAACAGGAAGTTGGAGGAGTGTTTTTCGTGCTTCAATATTTTCGCCAATGCGACCAAAGCTGCGGTCCCCGAAGCATTATCATCTGCTCCGTTGTGAATTGCGGAATCTCCACGGTGAAGCGAACTTTGACCTCCCATTCCTAAGTGGTCAAAATGAGCGCCTATTACGATCGTGTTTTCAGATTTATTGTCAATAAAACCGATGACATTTCTTCCGGTCACGCCTTCGCCGTCTGTTCCAATAACGGCTTCTTCATGCGGATTGGTTGGTTTAGAAACAGTAAAAGGCTGGAAATACCCTGCTGTTCCTTTTGGCTCCAAACCAGACTTTTTGAACTCCTCGGCCAGATAATCCGCAGCTTTCTGCTCGCCTTCAGTACCAATTGCTCGTCCACCCAGGTTATCCGCCGCCAAAAATGTGACATCAGTTTTTAAGCCTTCAAGTAAATCTTGATCTGTCGGCGTAGTATCGCAACTCCATGAAAAGAAGGCAAATACTACTAAAATGAGGGTATACTTCGATTTTTGATTCATACTAAAATGGGTTTCAGCTCAAAGATAATAATTGGTATCTTCGTACTGCAAATTAAACACTCCTTAATCTAAAGAATGAGAGCACTGATTATTTTAGCCCTTTTTGCAACATTCGCTTGCAATCCCAAATCAGAAACAATTGAATCTCAAGGATCAACCGCTCACTCGGCATCCGATTCACTTCTTCTTCAACCCGAAGAGATGAAGTATCTGAAAAACATCAAGCAAATCACTTTTGGTGGAAATAATGCTGAAGCATATTGGTCATTTGATGATAGTATGTTGGTCTTTCAATCGGACTATGCAAGTTGGGGCAATGAATGCGATCAGATTTTCTATACCACTTGGGAAACTGATGATTTGAAAAATAATGCTCCAAAGCGCTTGAGTACAGGCCTAGGAAGAACCACTTGTTCGTACTTTTTATCGGATAATAAAACGATCGTTTATGCTTCCACACATTTGGGAGATGAGAATTGTCCTCCAGTCCCTGAGCCAAGAACTGACGGCAAATATGTGTGGCCGATCTATGATTCCTTTGATATTTTCACAGCGGATTTAGATGGAAATATCTTAAATCAGTTGACCAATGAGCCGGGCTATGATGCAGAAGCGACTGTTTCGCCAAAGGGAGATAAAATCGTATTCACCTCCTTAAGAACGGGGGATTTGGAGCTTTATACCATGAATATTGACGGCACGGATGTGAAGCAGATCACTTCAGATCTAGGATATGACGGAGGAGCTTTCTTTTCTCCAGATGGATCAAAGCTAATCTGGAGAGCATCCAGACCAACAAGTGAGGAAGATGTGAAGATTTACAAAGATTTATTGGCTAATGGATTAGTGATGCCAACCAGCATGGAATTATACGTCGCCAATGCTGACGGTTCAGATGTCAAAAAATTAACTGATTTGGGTAAAGCTAACTGGGCACCATTCTTCCATCCATCAGGTGAAAAAATCATTTTCGCTTCTAATCATCAAACGGAAAGGGGCTACCCTTTCAATCTATTCATGATCAATATTGATGGAACTGGTCTTACTAAAATCACCAATGACGGTACTTTCGATGCATTCCCTGTCTTCTCAAACGATGGTAAGCACTTGGTTTTTTCTTCCAACCGAAATAATGGAGGAACCCGCGACACAAATCTATTTGTAGCAGAATGGATTGAGAATTAATCGACTGATTTTAATCAAGTTGAAAAAATGAATGAATCAATTGTTATTTTATCCTTGAATCAAAATATTTATATTGCACCAACCTAATCATCAAAAACTATGAAAAAACTTAAATCAAGCTTTACTCTTGCATTTGCAATCCTATTTATTTCAGCATTTAGCTTTACCTCTTGTGGTGGAAAAAAAGAAGCAAACAATGAAGAAGCTGAAACAGAACAAGCTGAAGGTGGAGAGCATCCAACAGAAGCAGAACATCCAGCTGCTGCTGATAGCACCGAGCACCCAGCAGCAGCTGATAGCACCGAGCACCCGGCTAAATAAATACCCGGTGTTCAAAAAATAAAAAGGCTGTTTTAACAGCCTTTTTTTATGCTTTAATCTTTCGCTGAAAAGAAAATTTGGAGCTTACTTTAACCTCTTTGCCTTCGATTTCCAGGTAAGGATAAGCTAGAAAATTGATAGGTCCAGCTTGTGGTCCTGGAGTAAGTTTCAAATCTCTGCCCCGGCTCAATTCAATTCGATTGGCTGGGTGTCTCCCAAAATAATACGTAGCTAAAGCTGCATATTTATTTCCCTCACTGATATCTACAGGCCACCATTTGCCATCCGCATAAAACTCAGCCCAGCAATGATAGCCATCAATCCCGCCCTCATTTCGATCCGACGGAATAGAAGCTCCAATCGCAAACCGTGCAGGAATTCCTACGGATCTCGCTAAGGAGATGAAAAAAGAATGAAACTCGGTACAATTGCCAGTTTTGGAATCACAGACATAATTGGAGTCTCCATTTCCGTAGTCCCCAAACTTCATGTAGCGCATATTGTCGATCACGTAGTCATAAAGGGCCCGCGCTTGAATCAATTGCGATTCATTGATTTTGGCTCCGAGTTCTTCCTTAGCTATCTCCTCAAATCTTCCACCCGTGGGCATCAGTTTGGTTGAGGCAAGATAGAGTGACTTATCTGGTAACGGCGCATCATATGGTCCTTTTTCTTTCCGTTTCACAGCGTAGGTGAGCGAAATTTCTTCGCCTGAATTTTCTGGTCCTAATTCGATAAACAGAAGTGTATTCCCATAATTCCCATCTTTGATTCTTTTAGTGCCTTTTGGGACTGAAGACTCCAAAAGAGCTACTTCTTGAAATGAATCTGATTCGGCTATGGGAATCCACATTCTGGCTGGACCTTCTAATTGTGGGATTTGTGCCGTATAGTAAAATTCAAACTCATCGCTTCCTTCCATGACTCCTAAAAGATTATTATTTGATTGCTCAAGGGCTACTCTAAACCAAGTTTTATCTTCTTTATTTTGCTTCCAAGAATAGAACGGCTTCCCGTTCAATTTATGAACAGTAGTCGAAGTCACATCCATTCCACCTGGCTCTCCCTCCATGAAAAAATCCACATCATACACATCTCCAATTTCATCAACCAAATCCACACAGGCGAAGTGGCTCTTGGGGCCCAAGTTTGATAAATACTCCGTATGAACTCGGACCAGCTTCATTTTCATATCGTGATTTTCATCCTTCACCGGAAAGAACCCATCATTCTTTTCGGTTTGATCGGCGATAAAAGCTTTGATTCCATCTTCGATTTGAGCGATACTTACCTTTGGGGGAGGTGATTCCTGATTAACTGCCAACTTTTCGGCTTGCTTATTTTGACTGCAAGAAAAAAGTAAGCCGAAAGCTGCAAGAAAAAGGCTAAAATGAAATTGATTTAATTTTCTCATGCTTGAATTTACAGCTGTTTGCGATTATGTCCATATAATGAGAAAAGTTTCCCTGAATAATTCAAAAATTTTAAATAGGTAAATCTTCACAGAATGGTGCTTAGCTCTTCCAAAACCTTCCATTACAAGAACACTTACTTTTTCAAATTTTGATTCTTAAAATGATTTTTGCTTTATTATGGGAACTGCAAATCAACCTATGAATCTTTACACAAGACTAGTTTTACCACTTTTGATTACGATCTTTTTAGGATTCACCAAGATCTACTTTGGAGAAGCTGCTAAATCATGGGAAGGTGTTTTATCCTATTTACCACATATGAATACAGTTTTAATCATTTGCGGATTAACTTGGAGTCTTCTGGTCTTAACAAAAATTGGAAAAATTGCTTTGCTCAAGCAATATGATATCAATCAGGAGGATAATTTAAAAGCACGAAAAGTCTACACCCAGATCAATGTACTCGAGAAGGTCGCAAAATTTATAATTGTTATTCTCGGAATTGGCCTGATTCTAATCTCGTTTGAGTCGATAAGGCAGATTGGAGTAGGGCTTTTTGCGTCTGCTGGGGTAGCCGGAATCATTATTGGTTTTTCTGCACAAAAAGCAATAGGAACCCTGATCGCAGGTGTGCAAATTGCCATCACGCAGCCTTTTCGATTAGAAGATGCGGTAGTTGTGGAAGGCGAATGGGGATGGATTGAGGAGATTAATTTGAATTATGTAGTAGTTCGGCTTTGGGATCAGCGCCGCTTGATTTTGCCTTCGACTTACTTCTTAGAAAAGCCCTTTCAAAATTGGACTAGATCCTCATCAGATATTATTGGTTCTGTTTTTATCCATACAGATTACACGATTTCCTTTGATGCACTTCGCGCAGAACTTGACCGAATCTTGGAATTAACTGACCTTTGGGACAAAAAAGTTAAGGTGCTACAGGTGACCGATGCAAAAGAATTTACCGTGGAATCAAGAATTCTGGTGTCTGCCAAAAACTCTCCAACGGCTTGGGATCTTCGGGTGTATGTTCGAGAAAAGATGGTCGAATTTATTCAAAAAAATTATCCCGAAAGTTTACCAAAAACACGAATTAATCTTACTTCATCAGAAAAAAAATAGGGCCATTTATTTTTGTTCTACAAAGTACATTAGAATTTCACCTTTATTTTTTGCGGCAATTTGTCCTCGCCTTTCAAAATCGTCTTTACAAACCATATAGGTAGAATGAGAAACATTGACTTTCCCTGGTAGCTATCTATTTTTTTTGCGGAGAGTAGCTTACTCATTTTGACTGCACTTTCACTGGGACTTTTAATTTCAAACAGTACAGATTCCCAACAAACGGCGATGCTGATTTCCCTGCTGGGCATACTGATTCCGACCATGTTATTAACTGGGCTTATGTTTCCCATCGAAAATACGCCTCTTCCGCTTCGCTTATTTTCCAATATCATCCCTTCGAAATGGCACTATTTAATCACAAAATCTATTATGATCATAGGCCTGGGTTTCTCAGCAATTTGGAAAGAAATGCTCATGCTCCTTGGGATGACGGTATTTCTACTCACTGTTAGTTAAAAAAAAATTAAAATCCGACTCGCATGAGAACTCTAAGATTCCATCTTCAGAAAA
>CAWUWQ010000283.1:0-12027 GCA_963926065.1 uncultured Algoriphagus sp. | reverse complement strand
ATCCGCTGATCCACCACCCAATCCTGCTCCCATAGGAATGGCTTTATGTAAATGAATCTGTAAATGAGGAAGACTAGGGAAATCCTTTTTTAGTAAGGAAAATGCTTTTAAAATAAGATTGTCTTTTGATTCTCCTGGTATTGAAAGGCCGGTGGATTCAAAAGTGGTTTTTTTGGAATCGATGATCATTTCTAAGGCATCATAAAGCGGAATCGGAACCATGCAGCTTTCAATTTCATGGTACCCGTCTTTTCGTTTTGAAGTAATATGTAGGCCGAGATTGATTTTGGCGTTTGGGAAGCAAATCATCGATTAGGAAGTGTTTGGGACAAAAATAAAGGTTTATTTAGCTTTTGCATTAGTGAGAATGCTATTTCAATAATTCTCAGAAAAATCAATTATTCTTGCCGGAAATCATGGCTAATCATTCTTCTATTAAAGAAAAGGAAATTTTTTTCAGAATATTTGAATAATCTAAAATCAGTACAAAATTTTGAGAATTGTTTTTTTAAACGAATCATTAACTGAATTTAGGGGCTATTGTGTTAAAAAAACAATTCAAAATTTGGAAAAAAATATTTTTACCTCCATATTTTAGTGTTGTTTATGCTAAAATGTAAAATTAAATATTGTAAGTCTGCTGAAACAGGATTAAGTTTGTTCAGTGATTCGATTCTGAAATCTTTCAAACCTATTCAATTATATGTACCGAGTGGTCTTCTTGCTTAGCTTTATTATTCTCATTGGACTTTAATGTGAGGCACTAGACTATTTATCATAATCAAATAAAAAATCTGAAGTGCCTCATTAACCTGAGGCATTTTTTTTTACCCAAAACTATGAACCTGAAAAAGTACAGTTGGGAAATCAGCGATAATGAAGAGCATCCGGCAGGAAAAGCAATGCTTTATGCCACTGGATTGAGCGATAAAAAGATGAAGCAGCCTTTTGTTGGGATTGCCAGTTGCGGCTATGAAAGTAATCCCTGCAACATGCATCTAAACGAGTTTGCTAGTTTAATCAAGGGTTCCTCACAGGATCACGATTTGACCGGATTGGTTTTTAATACCATTGGTATATCCGACGGGATTTCCATGGGGACTTTGGGGATGCGCTACTCCCTTGTCTCCAGAGATATCATCGCAGATTCTATTGAGTCCTTTATTTTGGGACATTCATTCGATGCCTGCATCGCACTTGCTGGCTGTGATAAAAACATGCCAGGTGCAATCATGGGCATGCTTCGAATTGATCGTCCTTCCATATTAGTCTATGGAGGTACAATTGCCTCTGGAAATTACAAAGGGGAGAAATTGAATATTGTCTCCGCTTTTGAAGCCTTCGGTAAGCGAATCAATGGAAATATCTCGGATGAGGATTACGATGGGGTGATCAGAAATGCTTGTCCTGGAGCAGGTGCATGTGGAGGAATGTATACCGCAAATACCATGTCTTCAGCCATTGAAGCAATGGGAATGTCACTTCCTTATTCGGCATCCTTTCCGGCAAATTCTCCTGAAAAACTAGCAGAATGTCGCCAGGTAAATGAATATATGCGAATTCTTCTAGAACGAGATATCAAACCAAGTGATATCGTCACTCGGAAAAGCATAGAAAATGCAGTGAGAGTAGTGATCGCTTTAGGTGGAAGTACAAATGCAGTGCTGCACTTATTGGCTATTGCCCAGACCGCAAGGATAGATTTCACCCTCGAGGACTTCAAAGCACTCAATGCTAAAACACCGATGATTGCTGATTTTAAGCCCTCCGGAAAATTCTTAATGGAAGATCTTCATGAGCAAGGTGGGCTTCCAGCATTCATGAAATATTTCATGGAAAAAGGGTTTTTACACGGTGATTGTTTGACCGTGACTGGTAAGACTCTCGCGGAAAATCTGGAGAACATTGATGCTATCGTCCCTTCGATGGTCAATGTAATTCATCCTGTAGAGACTCCGATTAAGCCAGAAGGACATCTTTGTATCCTCTCGGGCAACCTCGCTCCTGATGGTGCGGTAGCAAAAATTACCGGAAAGGAAGGGAAAGCTTTTACTGGACCCGCTGTTGTTTTTGATTCCGAGCAGGAGGCAAATGACTCAATTCGAGATCATCAAGTGAAAGCCGGTGATGTGGTAGTTATCCGAAATGTAGGACCAAAAGGAGGTCCAGGAATGCCCGAAATGCTTAAGCCTACCTCGATGATTATTGGAGCAGGCTTAGGTTCATCGGTAGCATTGATTACCGATGGGAGATTTTCAGGAGGGACCCATGGATTTGTCGTGGGTCATGTAACTCCAGAAGCTTGGACAGGTGGGCCTATTGGCTTACTTGAAAATGGAGATCTTATTACCATTGATGCGGATTCGATGGAGCTATCTGTAGCAGTGTCAGATGAGGTACTTGCTGATCGTAAAAAAAGCTGGAAACAAAAGGAAATAAATGGACTCCAGGGGACTCTCAAGAAATACAACAAGTTGGTTTCGACCGCTTCTGAAGGATGTGTGACAGATAAATTCTAAGCCATGAAAGATTCTAAGATCAGGGGAGCGGACATTGTAGTGCGCTCATTAATAGCAGAGAACGCAAATATAATTTTTGGCTATCCAGGGGGAGCGATCATGCCCGTTTACGATGCCTTGCATGATTACCATGACCATATCAGACATGTCCTTACAAGACACGAGCAGGGAGCCATTCATGCGGCCCAGGGCTATGCCCGTGTGTCCGGAAAAGTAGGTGTTTGTATAGCTACTTCGGGACCGGGAGCTACAAACCTGATTACAGGTTTGGCGGATGCTCAGATTGATAGCACACCTTTGGTTTGTATTACCGGCCAAGTGGCTGCGCACTTACTTGGAACGGATGCTTTTCAGGAAACAGATATATTAGGTATTTCTATGCCAGCCACCAAATGGAATATTCAAGTGAGAAGAGTGGAGGATATCGCTCCTGCTATTGCAAAGGGATTTTATATTGCCAAATCAGGCCGTCCCGGGTCTGTTTTGATTGATATCACTAAAAATGCCCAAGTTGATTTCGGGGAATTTAATTACATCAGATGCGAAGGTTTTCGGTCGTACAAGACTCATATTCCTGTTGAAAAAAGTGCTATTCAGGAAGCGGCCTTCCTAATCAATATGGCAAAAAGGCCTTACCTGCTTTTTGGACAAGGTGTAGTATTGGGCTCTGCCGAAGAAGAGCTTAAATTATTTTTGGAAAAGAGCGGTATTCCGGCTGCGTCGACGCTGCTAGGGTCTGGGGCTTTGTCTCAAGATCACCCAAACTATGTGGGTAAATTGGGGATGCATGGAAATTATGCGCCAAATGTACTTACCAACCATTGCGATGTGCTGATCGCAGTAGGGATGCGTTTCGATGATCGCGTGACCGGAGATTTGAAGCGCTATGCTAAGCAAGCGAAAGTAATTCATCTCGAACTTGAGCCAGCTGAAATAAATAAAATTGTCAAATGTGAGGTGGCAGTCTTAGGGAATTCCAAAGAAAGCTTGGCCCTGTTAACGGAAGCTGTTCACCAAAAATCTCATCCAGAATGGATGGCTAGATTCCGTGAATTGGATGAGGAAGAAAATACTGTCGTAATTAATAATGATTTGAAGCCAACGAAAGCAGGCTTGACAATGGGAGAGGTAATGCATCAGATTAACCTATATAAAGCAGATGATGCTATTTTGGTGACTGATGTAGGACAGCATCAGATGATTGCTTGGCGATATTTTAATTATAAAAAAACTCGGACTCAAGTTACCTCTGGTGGATTAGGGACGATGGGTTTTGCTTTGCCGGCAGCTTTGGGAGCGCAGCTACACGATTATTCGAGACAGGTGATTTGTGTGGTTGGAGATGGAGGAATTCAAATGACAATCCAAGAGCTTGGCACCATAATGCAGACAAAGGCTCCCGTAAAAATTGTTTTGTTGAATAATAATTTTCTCGGGATGGTAAGACAATGGCAGCAAATGTTCTTTGACAAGCGCTATTCCTTTACCGAATTGGACAATCCCGATTTTGTAAAAATCGCAGAAGCATATAGCATAAAAGCACAAAAGGTATCGGAAAGAGCTGATCTAAGAGAAGCGATAGAAGATATGTTTATTCATGACGGTCCCTTCTTTTTGGAGGTAGTAGTAGAAAAAGAAGATAATGTATTCCCAATGATCGCTACCGGATGCTCGGTAGAAGAAGTCAGACTTAGCTAAAACCCGCCTATGAAGCGCTATACCATTTTCGTTATCACGGAAAATTTCATCGGGATCCTAAATAGGATTACCATTATTTTTACCCGAAGGGGGATCAATATCGATGCCTTGACAGCATCAGAGAGTAGATTGGAAGGGGTCCACAGGATTACCATAGAAGTTACTGCATCGGAGGAAACCTTGATTCAGCTTGTCCATCAGATTGAGAAAATTATTGACGTAATCAAGGCATTTTACCACGAAGATGAGAGTGTGGTGTATCAAGAGATTGCGCTTTATAAAATCCCGGTTTCAAGACTTGACGGAGGATTAGAGAAAATCATCAGGCATCATAATGCCAAAATTATAGCTGCAGAACCTGAATTTGTGGTCTTGGAGCTTACTGGACATAAAGATCAGACTCAGAAACTTCTTGAAATTCTCAAAGAGTATGATCTTCTGGAATTTGCCAGATCAGGCCGTGTGGCTGTTGCCAAGCGAATGCTTACAATAGATGACTTTGTCAAGTAGAAAAAAATAAAACAATCAAATACAAAATCAAGGAACGAACAGGACCTATTAAATCAATTAAAAATGAAATTAAAATTCGGCTCAGTAGAAGAAAACGTAGTAACCAGAGATGAATTTCCTTTGGAAAAAGCTAGAGAAGTCCTCAAGGATGAAGTAATCGCAGTTTTGGGTTATGGCGTGCAAGGACCTGGTCAGGCACTTAATCTAAAAGATAACGGATTCAATGTCATCGTAGGACAACGTAAAGGTTCCAAGACTTGGGGTAAAGCTGTAGCGGATGGCTGGATTCCTGGCGAAACACTTTTTGAATTGGAAGAGGCTTGCGAGCGAGGTACAATTCTTCAATTCTTACTTTCTGACGCAGGTCAAATAGCAGCTTGGCCAATGGTGAAAAAACACCTGACTCCAGGGAAAGCACTTTATTTTTCTCATGGATTTGGGATTACCTATAAAGAGAAGACAGGAATTATTCCTCCAGCTGATGTAGACGTTATTTTGGTGGCTCCAAAAGGATCAGGAACATCGCTTAGAAGAATGTTTGTCGAAGGTCGTGGATTGAATTCTTCTTATGCCATTTTCCAAGACGGAACAGGTAAAGCTAAGGATCGAGTTGTTGCATTGGGTATTGGTGTTGGTTCTGGCTACTTGTTCGAAACCGATTTTTACCGTGAAGTAACTTCCGATTTGACTGGAGAGCGCGGAACCTTGATGGGAGCTATTCAAGGAATATTTGCTGCACAATATGATGTGCTACGTGCAAATGGGCATACCCCATCTGAGGCCTTCAATGAAACAGTGGAAGAATTGACCCAGTCATTGATGCCATTGGTAGCAGAAAATGGAATGGATTGGATGTATGCTAATTGCTCCACTACCGCTCAGCGGGGAGCATTGGATTGGTGGAAGCCTTTCCGAGATGCGACAAAGCCCGTTTTTGAAGCGCTTTATGCTTCTGTGAAATCAGGTGCAGAAGCTCAGAAATCTATTGATTCTAATTCTAAACCTGATTATTGAGAAAAACTTGAAGCAGAATTGAAAGAATTGAGAGAGTCAGAAATGTGGCAGGCTGGAGCAACCGTACGTCAGTTGAGACCAGAGAATAATTAAACCTAAACCAAAAAAAGATGAGTGAGAAGCTTTGGATATTTGATACTACCCTCCGAGATGGGGAGCAAGTGCCCGGGTGTCAGTTGAACACCCAGGAGAAGATCATTGTGGCGAAAGCCTTGGAAGAATTAGGAGTAGATATCATTGAGGCTGGATTCCCAATTTCCAGCCCAGGAGATTTTAATTCGGTGTTAGAAATTTCAAAGGCTGTTTCAAATCCGATTATCTGCGCACTCTCAAGAGCAGTAGAAAAAGATATCGAAGTTGCCGCTCAATCCTTGAAGTTTGCGAAGAAAGCCCGAATCCATACTGGAATCGGAGTTTCGCCATACCATATTCAATACAAACTCCGCTCGACACCTGAGGATATTATTGCTCGAGGTGTGGCGGCGGTGAAGTTTGCTAGAAGGTTCGTCGATGATATAGAGTTTTACGCAGAGGATGCAGGTCGTGCAGAGCATGATTTCCTTGCGAAAATTATCGAAGAGGTGATCAAAGCAGGGGCGACGGTTGTTAATATTCCCGATACTACGGGGTATTGTCTGCCGGAGCAGTATGGTGGAATTATAGCTATGCTAAAAAACAGAGTTCCAAATATCGATAAAGCAATTATTGCTACCCATTGTCACAATGACCTTGGAATGGCAACTGCTAATACCGTAGCTGGTGTACAACAAGGAGCTCGTCAAGTAGAAGTCACGATCAACGGTATCGGCGAGCGAGCCGGCAATACTTCAATGGAAGAAGTGGTAATGGCAATCAAATGCCATAATTCAATTGAGGTTCATACGAATATTGTCACTCCTAGAATTTACAATACCAGTCGATTGGTTTCCAAACTGATGAACATGCCTGTCCAGCCAAATAAGGCGATTGTTGGTAGAAATGCCTTTGCGCACTCTTCAGGAATCCATCAGGACGGTGTGTTGAAGCATCGGGAGAATTATGAGATCATCGACCCGAAAGATGTCGGAGTAGCAGAATCTACCATTGTATTAACTGCCAGATCCGGAAGAGCTGCTTTAAAGCATCACTTGGATGCTTTGGGAGCAGAATTGGAAGGAGAAGAATTACGGGAAGTGTATGAAGCCTTCTTGATCTTGGCTGATAGCAAACGCGACATTAGTCGAAAAGACCTCATGGGGTTGGTAGGTAAATATGTGACTGATTCGAATTTTATTGAATTAGAAAATGTCGCCTATTCTTCCAATGGGACAATTGAAAGTAAAGTCACCTTGAAAATCGGAGATGAATCAATGACCGCATCTGCTCATGGAAATGGCCCGGTGGATGCAGTATTAAAAGCCATCGAAAAACTCGCGAAACCTCATGTTGAACTTGAAGAATTTTTGATTCAAGCCATCACTCATGGGAGCGATGACGTCGCAAAAGTTCACATGAAATTGATCAAAGGAGAGAAGCCTTATTTTGGCTTTGCTTCCCATACTGATATTGTCTTGGCTTCTGCTCAGGCATTTATCGATGCACTTAATAAAATCCCAGTCAAAGACTATGCGACTGCCTAATTATGGAAAAGACAACTCTATTTGATAAAATTTGGGACGCACACGTTGTGAAATCCGTGCCAGCAGGCCCAGATGTGTTCTTCATCGATAAGCACTTTATCCATGAAGTAACCTCCCCAGTGGCATTCCTCAATCTGGAAACCCGAGGAATCGGAGTGAAATATCCAGAGCGCACGATTGCGACACCGGATCACAATGTGCCCACCATTAATCAAGAGCAGACAATCAAAGATCAGCTCTCAAGGATGCAGGTTCAGAAGCTCAGAGACAATTGCTCCAAATATGGGATCGAACTTCATGACTTGGGCTCAGCTCATCATGGCATTGTCCACGTGATCGGTCCGGAATTGGGTATTACTCAACCAGGAATGACCATAGTTTGTGGGGATAGTCATACTTCTACCCATGGGGCTTTTGGTGCGATTGCATTTGGAATCGGTACCTCCGAGGTCGAAATGGTTTTGGCGACGCAGTGTATTATGCAGTCTAAGGCTAAAAAAATGAAGATTACCGTAGATGGGATTCTTGGGAAAGGTGTAACGTCTAAGGATATTATCCTTTATATCATTGCAGAAATCACTGCTTCGGGAGCTACGGGGTATTTTGTAGAATATGCCGGATCAGCGATCCAAAGTCTGTCGATGGAGGCTAGAATGACTATTTGTAATATGTCTATTGAAATGGGTGCACGTGGTGGCTTGATCGCTCCTGATGAGACTACGTTCAACTATCTAGAAGGAAAAAGATATGCTCCAAAAGGGGAAGACTGGGATAAGACAGTCGCTCATTGGAAAACATTGAAGACTGACGAAGGTGCAGTTTTCGATAAAGAGTATCACTTCGATGCAGCCGATATTGAACCGATGATTACCTATGGAACCAACCCCGGAATGGGGATTAAAGTAAAAGGAACTATTCCGACAACAGAAGGAATGGAAGGCAGCAATAAAGCTTCTTACCTAAAATCTCTGGCTTATATGGGCTTTGAAGCTGGTGAAGCGATCAAAGGTAAGCTAGTAGATTTTGTTTTCGTGGGTTCCTGCACCAACGGCCGAATAGAGGATATTCGCTCGGTCGCTCAGTTTGTAAAAGGGCATAAGAAAGCAGACAACATCACAGCTTGGATCGTTCCAGGATCTCGTGAAGTTGAGAAAATGGCTCATGAAGAAGGCTTGGTTAAAATCCTAGAAGAAGCTGGATTTGAATTGAGACAGCCAGGATGTTCGGCTTGTCTTGCAATGAATGATGATAAAATTCCGGCTGGAAAATACGCCGTTTCAACTTCCAATCGAAATTTTGAAGGTCGTCAAGGTCCAGGAGCACGCACAATGCTCGCTTCGCCTTTGACAGTGGCGGCAGTGGCTGTTACCGGTAGAATCTGCGATCCACGCGAAGTTTTTGAGAATTAATTTTTCAATCCATCACCGCGGACAAGTTCTTTTAATTTTCCAATCTTTAATTCCATAGAAAATGGCTTACGATAAATTCACACTGCTTAAAAGCACTGCTGTGCCTCTACCCAATGAAAATGTAGATACAGATCAGATCATTCCTGCTCGATTTCTGAAAGCCACCGAGCGAGTAGGCTTCGGGGATTATCTTTTTAGAGACTGGCGCTACGATGTCGAAGGCAACCCAAAGAAGGATTTTGTCCTAAATGATTCTACCTATTCAGGAAAGATCTTGGTAGCTGGTAGGAACTTCGGTTCGGGATCCAGTCGAGAGCATGCCGTGTGGGCTCTGTATGATTATGGTTTCAGGGCGGTAGTGTCGAGCTTTTTTGCAGATATTTTCAAAAATAATTGCCTGAATATCGGTGTACTTCCTGTTACTATTTCTGCTGATTTTGCAGAGAAACTATTTTCAGCGATCGCTTCAAACCCTGAAACTGAAATCGAAATAGACCTTGCCGCTCAAAAGATCACACTTCTATCTACGGGAGAATCCGAGTCTTTTGATATCAACGAGTATAAGAAGGAAAACATGAAACATGGCTTCGATGACATTGATTATCTACTAAATATGTCAAGTGAAATTGATGTATTTGTTGAGGACAATTAAAAAATAAAGGTTAGAATTTAAGGTTCGCCAGTTAAGAAATACAATGATGGAGTTGAAAAGACGAATTGAAATCATGGACACCACACTGAGGGATGGTGAGCAGACCTCTGGGGTTTCTTTCCTACCTTCTGAAAAACTTCAAATCGCGAAGCTTTTGCTCGAAGAGCTGAAAGTGGACCGGATCGAGGTGGCCTCAGCTCGTGTTTCCGATGGGGAACTTGCAGGGGTCCAGAAAATCACGAAATGGGCTGCTGAAAAAGGCTACTTGGATCGTGTGGAGGTTCTTGGTTTTGTAGATACTCCAGCATCGGTGGATTGGTTAGTGACTGCTGGGGCAAAGGTGATGAACCTCCTGACTAAAGGGTCTTTAAATCATCTCACTCACCAATTGAAAAAGACCCCCGAGCAGCATTTTGAAGAGATTAAAAACTGCATCAATTATGCCAATTCCAAAGGAATCGAAGTAAATGTGTACTTGGAAGATTGGTCAAATGGCATGCGGAATTCACCAGTCTATGCACTGGAGTTGATCGATTTCTTGACCACTTTACCTGTTAAGAGAATCATGCTTCCAGACACCTTAGGGTTACTTTCGCCGGAGGAGACTAAAAGCTATTTTAGTAAGATTTCCACAATGTATCCCAATGTGCATTTTGATTTTCATGCTCATAATGACTATGACCTTTCTGTTGCCAATGTGATGGAAGCGATGTTACATGGCGCTTCTGGAATTCATACGACAATCAATGGACTTGGCGAAAGAGCTGGTAACGCTCCTTTGGAATCTGTGATTGCGGTGATCAAAGATTTTACTGATTTTGAAATCAATGCACAAGAGCAGAAAGTCTACCGAGTTTCTAAGCTTGTAGAACAATTCTCTGGCCAACATATCCCAGCAAATAAGCCCGTGGTTGGAGAAAATGTCTTCACACAAACTGCTGGAATCCATGCTGATGGAGATAATAAAAAGAACCTTTATTTCAACGACCTGATGCCTGAGCGTTTTGGGAGAAAGCGAAAGTATGCACTCGGCAAAACCTCAGGTAAAGCCAATATTCTCAAAAATCTAGAGGAGCTAGGTATTTCCTTGGAAAAGGAAGAGCTCACTAAAGTGACTCAGCGGATCATTGAGCTGGGAGATAAAAAGGAGCGAGTGACTACTGAAGATTTGCCTTACATCATTTCCGATGTGCTTCAGAACAACTCCATTGCCAAAGAAATCAGTATTGAAGGCTATCATATGACGCATTCGAAGGGCCTGAAACCTTCAGTTCAGCTTCGATTGAATATTCAGGGGAAATGTTACAACGCCTCAGCAACTGGTGATGGACAATATGATTCGTTCATGAAAGCAGTGAAAAAGATTTATAAGTCCCGGAAAAAAGAACTGCCAAAACTCATCGACTACCATGTCTCAATTCCTCCTGGAGGAAAGACTGATGCTTTTGTCGAAACCGTGATTACATGGGATTTTGGAAAAATATTTAAAACGAAAGGGCTTGATCCCGATCAAACTGTGGCAGCGATGATGGCCACGGAAAAAATGCTAAATATCATCGAAACTTTAAATCAAACTACCCACTCAGAAGAATCCCAACTTTATGGAAATGAATATCGCACTATTGCCAGGTGATGGCATTGGTCCAGAAGTAATCGCCCAGGCGGTCAAAGTAGTAAAAGCAATAGGTCAGAAATATGACCATCAGATTATTTTTAAAGAAGGAGTAGTAGGTGCTGCAGCTATAGATGCCACGGGTGAGCCATACCCAGATGCCACTCATGATATTTGCCTAGCCTCTGATGCAGTGCTTTTCGGAGCAATTGGAGATCCCAAATACGACAACGATCCCAAAGCAAAAGTTAGACCTGAGCAGGGCTTGCTTCTGATGCGCCAGAAGCTTGGACTATTTGCCAATGTGCGACCAACATTCACTTTCCCTTCGCTGATTCATAAATCTCCTTTAAAACTCGATCGGGTAGAAGGAGTAGATTTTGTTTTTTTTAGGGAGTTAACCGGCGGAATTTACTTCGGGGAGCCAAGAGGGAGGAATGAGCAAGGAACAAAAGCTTTCGATACCAATGTGTACAGCAAATTCGAGATTGTTCGTCTTGCACGAATGGGTTTCGAAGCTGCGCAAAAGCGAAGAAAACTCTTGACTTGCGTGGACAAAGCCAATGTGATGGCAACTTCCAGGCTTTGGAGAGAAACCGTGCAGGAATTAGCACCGGAATATCCTGATGTAAAAGTTGAATACGAATTTGTGGATGCTGTCGCAATGCGATTGATCCAGTGGCCAAAGGCGTACGATGTTTTGATCACTGAAAACCTGTTTGGCGATATTTTGACAGATGAAGCTTCTGTGATTTCAGGTTCGATGGGCTTGATGCCATCTGCATCCCTGGGTTTAACCACAAAGTTATTCGAGCCAATTCACGGTTCGTATCCTCAGGCAGCCGGCAAAGACATTGCAAATCCATTGGCAACGGTGCTTTCTGCAGCGATGATGTTTGATTATGCATTTGACCTGAAAGAAGAATCTCAGATGATTTCCGACGTGGTGAATCTTTCACTTGACGAAGGAATCGTGACTGAAGACATTGCTGAA